>NZ_LZMI01000009.1:0-171730 GCF_001665475.1 Gordonia sp. 852002-51296_SCH5728562-b
CGACGCCGCCACGTTGCGGTACGCCTCGGCCAACGCGAGCTGCGCACCACGGTACGGATCGAGGAACGTGTAGCGCCCCGACGCGTCGGTGGCCAAAGCGATTCCGCGACCGGTCTTTTCGTCGATCCGAATCACCCCGGAGTCGGCATGCTCGGCGAGCACGGTGTTGCCGCGCACGTACCGGTCGTACTGATCGGTGATGAACTTGCGGCTGCAGAGCGCGGGCGACTCGAGCATGTCGAGCAGCGTCTGACGCAGTTCGTCGGGAGTCGACGGACGCTGCAGGGCCTCCGTGGTCGACTCGACCACACCGTCCTGCCAGTCGGGGCGGGCGACCGGACGCTCGTAGACCGGACCCTCGTGCGCGACGGTCCGCGGCGGGACGTCGACGACGGTCTCACCGTTCCACGTGATCACCAGGTTGTCGCCGTCGGTGACCTCGCCGATCACGGTGGCGAGCACATCCCACTTGCGACACACGGCGAGGAAGGCGTCGACATTCTCCGGGGTGACGACCGCGCACATGCGTTCCTGTGACTCGCTGGAGAGCACCTCTGCGGGCGTCATCCCCACCGCGCGCATCGGAACCTTCTCGAGCTCGATCTTCATGCCGCCGTCGCCGGCCGATGCCAATTCCGATGTGGCACAAGAAAGTCCGGCACCGCCGAGATCCTGGATGCCGACGACCAGCCCAGCGTGATAGAGCTCGAGACAGCACTCGATGAGCACCTTCTCGGTGAACGGATCGCCCACCTGAACGCTCGGGAGCTTCTTGCGATTGGGGCCGGACTCGCCGGTGTCGTCGAAGGTCTCCGACGCGAGCACCGACACACCGCCAATGCCGTCGAGTCCGGTGCGAGCACCGAACAGGATGATCTTGTTCCCGGTGCCCGATGCGAAGGCCAGTTGCAGGTCCTCGGTGCGCAACGCACCCGCGCACAGCGCGTTGACCAGGGGGTTGCCGGCATAGCTGGAGTCGAAGACCGTCTCGCCGCCGATGTTGGGCAGCCCGAGCGAGTTGCCGTAACCGCCGACACCGCGGACCACGCCGTCGAGCACGCGTCGCGTATCGGGGGCGTCGGCCTTGCCGAAGCGGAGTTGGTCCATCACGGCGATCGGGCGGGCACCCATGGCCATGATGTCGCGGACGATGCCGCCGACACCGGTCGCTGCACCCTGATACGGCTCGACGTAGCTGGGATGGTTGTGCGACTCGACCTTGAACGTGACGGCCCAGCCGTCGCCGATGTCGACAACGCCCGCGTTCTCGCCGATGCCCGCGAGCATGCCCGAACGCATTTCCTCCGTGGTGGTCTCACCGAAGTAGCGCAGATGCACCTTGGACGACTTGTAGCTGCAGTGCTCCGACCACATCACCGAGTACATGGCGAGTTCGGAATCAGTGGGTCGGCGCCCGAGGATCTGCTTGATCCGCTCGTACTCGTCGTCCTTGAGTCCGAGCTCCTTGTAGGGCTGGGGCTGATCGGGGCTCTCGACTGCCCGTTCGATTGAATCCACAGACGTTGAATCCACAGACACGGTCTCCACAGGATCGCTCACCTGCCAGATTCTACCGCCCGGCCCGCAACGACCTCGGACTGTGTCGAGCACGGCCCCGGCGCGCGGCACAACGGCTACGGTGATTGATCTACGCGAAGCGGTTCAATCGGACTTTTTGGGGGGATGATGACCGACGTCCGCAAGGCGCGGCAGCTCTTCGAGCTCGGGGTGCTCTCACTGGGGATCCCCGTCGAGGGCACCGACCCGGTCGACAACAGGGCGCAGGCCACCAAGGCGTTCACGCGCGCCAGCGAGTGGGACCCGAGCATGGCCGACGCCTGGCTCGGCCGCCTGGCCTGCGGCGACACGTCGAACGAGGTACTTCTCGCGCTCTTTCGCCACAGCGATCGCATCGGCGCGGAACAACGCAGGCTGGGCCTGCCGCCGCGAACGTTGGTCGGGCGCTGGTACACCGGCATGTTCCTCGACTACCCACTGTCCGACGCCGTCGAGGCCGCGGCCGCGTACGCCGCGACGCTGATCGCGGGCGACGACTTCGCCGGAGCACGTGACGTCGTGGACGCGATTGCAGCGCAGCGTCGAACACCGATCGTAACGTTCATCGAAGCCGTCCTCTACTTCCGCACCGGGCGGTGGCCGGATGTGTTGTCGACGCTCGCGCGCTCCGAACAGTGGCGCGACCCGCACATGAGCGCGGTCGCCGACTACCTGACGGGCACCGCGTGCGCGCAACTCGGAATGAGCGCCGAAGCCCTTCGACGCCTCGAACGAGCCATGTCGTCCGCCATTCCCGCATGTGCGAGCCGTGCGATGTACACCTACGGGCTGACACTGCGTGGCGAGGGCAAACAGGCGGAGGCCACGTCGATGCTCGAGCAGGCCTTCGCCAGCGATCCCACCCTCACCGCGGCGGCCGACGCTCTCCAGTCGCCCGCGACGCGACTCACCGTCACCAGTGCCGACGAGATCGCTGCGCGGACCGATCCGTGGGATCCCGCGTCTGTCCCGACGACTCCACCGACTCTCACGTCGAGTAACTCCGACGAGGTGTCGCACTCGGCGGAAGATCTGGTGAGCGCTGCGCAGGCAGAGCTCGACGCCCAGATCGGACTGACGTCGGTCAAGGAGCAGGTCGCCAAACTACAGTCCGCGGCGACGCTGGCCAGAATTCGCGCCGACCGCGGGCTCTCGACGTCGGCGCGCAGCCTGCACCTGGCATTCACCGGGCCGCCGGGCACCGGCAAGACGACCGTCGCGCGCGTGATCGCGAAGATGTATTGCGGCCTCGGGTTCATCAAGTCCGACAAGGTCGTCGAGGCCACCCGGCGCGATATGGTCGGCGAACATCTGGGCAGCACGGCCATCAAGACGGCGGCGCTGATCGACTCGGCCATGGACGGCGTCTTGTTCATCGACGAGGCGTACACCCTTGTCCAGCAAGGACTTTCCGGTGGCGACGCCTTCGGGCGCGAGGCCGTCGACACCCTGCTCGCGCGCATGGAGGACAACCGCGACCGGCTCGTGGTGATCATCGCGGGCTACGACGCCGAGATCGACAGATTCCTCGCCTCCAACGACGGCCTGGCGTCACGATTCGCCCGACGCATCCGCTTCGAGTCGTACACGCCGCAGGAGTTGGCCCGCATCGGCGAATACCTCGCGCGGCGTCGTGATTCGATACTCACCCCCGAGGCGGCAGCCGAAATCGAGCAGGCGTGTGCACCGCTGTATGAGGACGTGCGCGAAGCCGGCGCGGGGTTGCGGCGGGGAATCGACCTGGCGGGCAACGGCCGATTCGTGCGGAACATCGTCGAGTCCGCCGAGGAGGAGCGCGAATATCGGCTCACCGCAGGCGATCTGAGCGCACTATCCGCCGACGACCTGATGCGGATCGAGGCAAGCGACGTACGCGCAGCTATCGCGACTCTGATGTCGGGGTTGGCTCTGAACTCGTGACCGCGATGATCGCGTCGCGCAACTCCGGTCGGCAGATCACCAGGTCGGGCAGATACGTGTCGTCCTGGTTGTAGACCAGCGGCGAACCGTCGATTCGACTGCACCACAGACCTTTTGCCTGAGCGACGGCCACCGGGGCCGCGGAATCCCACTCGTACTGGCCACCCGCGTGCACGTAGGCGTCGGCCTCGCCGCGCACCACGGCCATCGCTTTCGCTCCCGCTGAGCCCATCTGCACGACCTCGCCACCGATCGCGTCGGCGACGGCCTGCGAGAACGCGGGCGGACGAGAGCCACTGACGACGACGCGCGGGGCGTCACCGCGCGGAACGTCGGCGAGACCTTCGGTCGGCGCCACGGGCGTCTCGTGGTCGATGTAGGTGATACCGAGGGCGGGCAACGCGACGGCACCGGCGATGAGGGTGCCGCCACCGGTCGACGACCAGAGCGCGACGTGCACAGCCCAATCCCGACGGCCCTCACCGGATGCGTCGACGGCGCCGTATTCCCGTGTGCCGTCGACGGGATCGACGATCCAGACGCGCGGCGAGATCAACCGCGCCTTGTCGTCCGTCGACTCCTCCGAGAGCACGGCGTCGTCGGGGCGATCGGTGGCGAGGCGGGCGAGCAGAAAGTCGTTGGAACGTCGATCTCCCTCGTCACCGAGCGCGCGACCGGTCAGGCCGCTGTTCGCACGGATGTCGAGAAGCAATTCACCTGCTGCGGTCGCCAATTCTCCGGCCAGGCTGCGGTCGTCCACTCGTGGTCCCTCCACCTCTCACCCAGGCGCCGGGATGCGCCTGCGCGCGCCGACTACGCCGACGCCTGCTGATCGTAGACCGAGAACGTAGCGCTCATAGCCCGAGCTGCTCAAGGACAGCGGCAGCCGTCTCCGCTGGTAGCCCGTCCGTCGGCCTGATCACGACGTCCGGTTTCTCCGGCCGCTCGTAGGGCGAGTCGATACCGGTGAAGTGACTGATCTCACCGCGCCGTGCACGGGCATAGAGACCCTTGGGATCGCGACGTTCGCATTCCTGCAACGACGTGTCGAGGAAGATCTCGTAGAACGGCAGAGCGCGTTCGTCGTGAATCTCGCGGGCGCGCTGACGCTCCGCCGCGAACGGCGAGATCAGTGAGACGATCGCGACAGAGCCCGAATCGGCGAACAGTGCCGCGACTTCTGCTGTGCGCCTGATGTTCTCGCGCCGATCGTCGTCGCTGAAACCGAGGTCGGAGTTGAGGCCTTGTCGGAGATTGTCGCCATCCATCAGATATGCCGGGCGCCCCAGCGCCACCAGTCGACGCTCGAGTTCGATTGCCACAGAGGACTTTCCAGAGCCCGACAATCCGGTGATCCACAGCGTCCCACCACGATGGGGGCGCTGCTCCCGACCCACTTTGCCGGCCTGCCACACCACATTCGGGCTCAGATCGCGCTCGTCGCCCGACGGCCGCCCGCCGTCGCCACCATCTGCCGTCATCGTGCCGTCACTTCCGTCGCGCCCACCTTCATCTCGCCGCTGACGCCGAATGGTGTCAGCTTGCCACGTCACGGTCGTGTCACAGCTCACAATCCCGGCTAACGGTTCAGGCGAATTGCCCGAATTAACCGCCGTGCATCGCCGCACGCCCCGATGCAACACCTTCGCACTCGAACCCGATCGAGGACTACACCATGCATCATCGACACACGATCCGCACCCGCCTCACAACTGGACTCGCAGCAGCCGCAATCGCTGCGTCCTCACTCGCCGCGCTCAGCGTCGGCTCGGGCACCGCCCATGCCGAAACCGTCGCACCCCTCGAGCGGTGTTGGGGCATCAGCCCGAACATCGTCGACCAGCCCTACAGCACCGCGCGACTGTTCGTCTCCGGGACGGGACCGGGCAGAGTCACCGCCGCTGTCCGCGACATCTCGTCCTTCTGGACGTTCAGCGGAGGCTACGAATCCGTCGGTCGACTCGACTGGCACAACCTGACGAACAACCGCAAAGGGACTGCCTTCAACACGGCAAAGATCGGCCTCTACGGCGGCGGGCCCACCTTCGCGCTCGACACCGGACCGGGCAAGGTCCGGGTCACGCTCAGCGCGGTCAACCGCAACGCGCTGTGGGCAATCCCCACCACCGCCTGCAGCGGAACAATCACCGTGCGCTGAACCCCAGGCGCCAACCTGGGCAGCACGGCACAACACTACCAACCAAGCATTTGCTAGGTTAGGCTCGTGAGCATGAGCGACGCCGTGATCCCCGCCCCACTTGGTCCCGACGACCTCGGCCCGGACACCTCGCCGGTCGCCTACGAGGTCGGCGGACCAGGTGGCGCCGTCGCCTACGTGACGCTGAACCGGCCCGAGTACCGCAATGCCCAGAACTCGGTGATGACGTACTCGCTCGACGCCGCGTTCCGCAAGGCGGTCGACGACGCCGGCGTCAAGGCGATCGTCCTTCGTGCCAACGGCAAACACTTCTCGGCGGGCCACGACATCGGTACCCCGGAACGGGACTTCGACACGTACTACGACAACGTCGCCGCCCTGCACTGGGACCACACAGACAAGTCGGGAGCCGATCAACGTCTCGCCCGCGAGACCGAGGTCTACCTCGGGATGTGCAGGCGGTGGCGGGAGATCCCGAAGCCGATGATCGCGGCCGTGCACGGCGCATGCATCGCGGGCGGACTGATGCTCGCCTGGGTATGCGACTTCATCGTCGCCTCCGACGACGCGTTCTTTTCCGATCCCGTTGCACGCATGGGTATTCCGGGCGTCGAGTACTTCGCACACGCCTACGTGCTGGGGCCACGCCGAGCCAAGGAGATCCTCTTCACCGGCGAGCGTTTCACCGCGATACAGGCGGAACAGTGGGGCATGGTCAACCACGTCGTCGAGCGGGATGGCCTGGCCGCCAAGGTCGATGCGATCTGCGAGAACATCGTGGCGATGCCGATGCAGGGACTGTTCTTGTCCAAGAAGGCGGTGAACATCTGCGAGGACCAGATGGGCATGCGCACCGCGATGGACTCCGTATTCGGTTGGCACCATTTCGCCCATTCGGCCAATGCCGAATCCTCCGGCGGAGATTCGCTCGGCGGCATGGACGCCAAGTCGATGAAGGCGTCCGCTGGTTCGACGTCGAACGGACGCTGACCCATGGACCTGACGTTCGACGACGCCGCTGACGAGTTCCGCTCCGAGGTGCGCGCCTGGCTCGCAGATCATGTTCCCGCACAACCACTTCCCTCGATGGACACGGCCGAGGGTTTCGAGGCGCACCGGGAGTGGGAACGAACGATGGCCGCCGACCGCATGTCGGTGGTGAGCTGGCCGGAGGAATTCGGTGGCCGCGACGCCCCGCTCCTGCAATGGGTCATCTTCGAGGAGGAGTATTACCGCGCAGGCGCACCAGGGCGGGTGAGCCAGAACGGCATCTTCCTCTTGGCACCAACGCTTTTCGAGCACGCGCATCCCGAACAACTGGCCCGCATCATGCCCCGCATGGCGCGTGCCGACGATATCTGGGGCCAGGCCTGGAGCGAACCCGAAGCCGGCAGCGATCTGGCGTCACTCCGCTCGACGGCCACCCGCACCGACGGTGGCTGGCTCCTCAACGGCCAGAAGACATGGAGTTCCCGGTCGAGCTTCGCCGACTGGGCATTCGGACTGTTCCGCACCGACAAAGAGGCGCAACGCCACCGGGGACTCACCTACTTCATGTTCGACCTTCGCAGCCCGGGCGTCACGGTGCGGCCGATCCCCCAACTCGACGGCGAGCCGGGTTTCGCAGAAGTCTTCTGCGAGAACGTCTTCGTCCCCGACGACCCGACCGATCGCGCGAACTCCGGCGTCATCGGCGACGTCGACAACGGCTGGCGCGTCGCGATGAGTACCGCCGCCAACGAACGCGGGCTGTCGCTGCGTTCTCCTGGTCGCTTCCTCGCCACCACGGACCGCCTCGTCGACCTGTGGAAAGCACAGCGGGACACCGTACCCACGACCTCCGGCGTCGATACACGCGTCGCCGACGCCTGGATCGGCTCGCGGGCCTACGAGCTGTCGACGTACGCGACGGTCAGCAGGCTCGCCGCCGGTGGCCAGTTGGGCATGGAATCGTCGATCAACAAGGTCTTCTGGTCGCAGTGGGACATCGCGGCCCACGAGACGGCCCTGGAGCTACGGGGCACCGACGCCGAGATCGACGACGCATGGGTTGACGGCTATCTCTTTTCCCTGTCCGGGCCGATCTATGCAGGCACCAACGAGATTCAGCGCAATGTGATCGCGGAGCGTCTGCTCGGCCTCCCGCGCGGGGATAGGTGAACGATGGACTTTCTGCTGTCCGATATCCACGACGACCTCGCGTCGAGCGTCGACACGCTCCTCACCAAAGCCGACACGCCCGCCGTCGCACGGGCGTGGGCTGGCGGTGATCACGCGCCCGCGGCAGGCGTCTTCCGTCAGCTCGCGGACATCGGCGTCTTCGGACTGCTCATCGACGAGGAGCACGGTGGCGCCGGAGCAGGCGCCGTCGAGATGGTCGTCGCACTCGAAGAGATCGGGCGGCACGCATTGCCCGGGCCGATCGTCGAATCCGTTGCGGTGGTGCCGATCCTGCTGCGGTCGGCCACGGAGTCAGATGCGCTCGACGCCGCGGCATCCGGGCGGCTGAGTTCGGCGGCAATCGCGCCACTATCTCCGCGCGCAGCCGACACCGATGCTGCCGAACGTGTGTACGTAGTCGACAACGACGTGTTGTCGCTCGCGACGGTCGACGACACGGCACAGTCGGTCGATCCCACGCGAACGGTGTCCACGGTGCGCCCGGCCGAGGTGATCACAGAGGGTGTCGATGGCGACCGAGCCGCACAGTTCGGCGCACTGGCCACCGCGGCCCAACTACTCGGCCTCGGCTCGACGATGCTCCGAATCGCATCCGACTACGCATTGTCACGCAGGCAATTCGGACGTCAGATCGGATCGTTCCAGGCGGTCAAACATCACCTCGCCGACGTCGCGATCGCCCTCGAAATGGCGCGTCCACTCGTCCACGGTGCAGCGGTCGGCATCGACGGCGGAGTTCCCGAGGGCGTCGACGCGAGCCGTGACATCTCCGCGGCCAAGGTCGCGGCAGCCGACGCCGCGTACCTGGCATCCCGGCGATCTCTTCAGGTTCTCGGCGCGATCGGATACACCTCCGAACACGATCTGTCGTTGTACCTCACCAAGACTCGCGCACTGGTGAGCGCGTGGGGGACGCCGGCACAGCATCGCGCGCGGATTCTGGAGTCGCTGTGAGCACGACAACACACGGCGCGACAACAGACGGCGCGACAACAGACGGCGCGACAACAGACAGCGCGATATCCACCGAGGACCGGGATGCGTTGCGCCAGTCCGTCGCCGACCTCTTGGCCAAGCGATCCGACTCGACAGCGGTGCGCGCGGCGATGCGCACGCCCCGCCGGTTCGACGACGCCCTGTGGCGCACGCTGTGCGACGAGATCGGCGTGGCAGCACTCGCAGTCCCCGAAGAGTTCGGCGGGGCGGGGGCGTCGTTCGTCGAAACCGCGACCGTGCTCGAAGAACTCGGCGCGACGTTGAGTCCCGTGCCGGTCTTCTCGACCGCACTCGCCACCGGCGCACTGCTGCTCAGCGGCGATACCGACGCGTGCGCGCGGTTCCTTCCCGAGATCGCATCGGGAGAACGCATCGCGAGTCTGTGCTGGGCGGGCGCGACGGGGTGGGACAACCCCGGTGTTTCGAGCGAGGCCGGATTACTCACCGGCACAGCAGAGTTCGTCATCGACGGCGAGTCCGCCGACCTGCTGCTCGTCCTCGCCGGCACACCGTCCGGCGTGACACTGCACGTCGTCGACGCCGACGCCGACGGCATCGAGGTGACGGCACTCCCCACGGTCGACCCGACGCGGCCGTTGGCCCGCATCACCTTCGACGACACCGCGGCCACAGCGATCACCGCGGAGGGCAACGTGGTGGCGCGACTGCGCACGCTGGCCTGGGCGCTCCTGGCCGCCGAACAGGTCGGTGGCGCCGACCGCGCGCTGCGGCTCGCCGTGGAGCACGCATCGTCGAGGACGCAGTTCGGCCGGATCATCGGGTCGTTCCAGGCGCTCAAACACCGCATGGCCGACATGTACACGCTCGTCGAGTCGTCGCGATCGCTCGCGCGCGCGGCCATCGAGGCCGTCGTCTCCGACGACCCGAATGGCGCCGACCTCGCGGCGTCTGCCCACGTCTACTGCTCGGAATCGTTCGCCACCGTCGCGGGCGAGGCGATCCAGATCCACGGCGGCATCGGGATCACCGCCGAGCACGACATCGGGCTCTACTTCAAGTGCGCCCACGGCAGCGCCCAGCTCTTCGGCCAACCACACGACGTCGTCGCCGAGATGGTCGACGCCCTGCGCGGCTAGCCGAGCCGCGGCTCGAGCGCGCCGCTGGTCGAGCGTCCACCGCTGGTCGAGCCGCCAATCGCTGGTCGAGCTTGTCGAGACCACCAGCCGCAGCGGGAAGTGGTCTCGACTCGGGTGCTCGCTCCGCTCGCGCCCGCTCGACCAGCGAGGGAGCTTGCGCCGGCCGGGCCCACCCAACCGCGGTCAAGCCGCCAACCGCTGGTCGAGCGTCCCACCGCTGGTCGAGCTCGTCGAGACCACCCCACCGCCGGTCGAGCCCCAACCGCTGGTCGAGCTTGTCGAGACCACCCCACCGCCGGTCGAGCCCCCACCGCTGGTCGAGCTTGTCGAGACCACCAGCCGCAGAAAGTGGTCTCGACTCGGGTGCTCGCTGCGCTCGCCCCCGCTCGACCAGCGGGAGACTACCTGCGCGGGGCCACGGCGGCGACGATCTTGTCAGCGGGACCCGCCAAGAAGAGCAGGACCAGCCACCAACTCCCCCACTGCGGCACCACCAGCGACCCGACGAGCGCCACGACGAGCGCAATCACCGTTCCGAGATCGGGCGCACTCGACACCCACTCGTCGACATCGTGCCCAGTCGCCAACAGCTCCCGATGCCTCCTGCCCCACTCACTCATCGCCACCAGGCTCGACACCGACACCAGGAGCACCGCAATATAGAACGCCGTCCCCCACTTCAACGTCGGACCACTGATGAGTGAGGTGGCGAACGGCAGCACGACAATCGTGAACAGCCACACCATGTGCAACTCGAACAGCACCCGGTCGTAGGCGTCGAAATACTCGATCATGCGATGGTGATTGCGCCACAACACCCAGATCACGAAAAAGCTGATGAGAAATCCGAGTAGCTCACTGGAGTGGTCACGAAACACCGCGACCACCGTCGTATCGCTCCCGATCTCCTTACCGATCTCGGCAAGAGGCAAGACCAACAGGGTGAGCGCAATGGCAACCACCGCATCGGCGAACGAGATCAACCGTCGAAAACCCTCGGTGGTACGTCGCCCTTCGGGTGCTGCCATGCCCCGACTCTAGAACGCCGCGGCGACCTCCGCCTCCGTGAATCCGTAATCCGACAGGTCGTACCGATGGTGCGGCCGACGTGCGCCTGATGCACTCTCCGCATCGAGGGCGACCATCGCGGCACGCGCCTCTCCGGAGATCTCCGTGCCCAGCGCCGCATACACACGTTCGACGGTCCCGAGCGGATCTGCCCGGAGGTCGTCGAAGTCGACGTCGAGAAACTGCGCCTCGTCGTATTGCGCACGCGCCTGCGAGAATTGGTGCATTCACGCGACCAGAGGTCGAGTTGTGTCCGGCCGATCGTGTCGCCGACGAACACCGTCGACCACCCCGGAGTGGCGTGTTCGGCGAGGCTGCACATCGACGCAATGATCGTCTCCGGCGCGCGATGCGTCTGGATCACCAGGGCGTCGGGATACACCGCCATCAGCGCGTCCAGCGCGAAGAGATGACTCGGGTTCTTCAGCACCCATCGCTTGCCGGGATCATTCGAACCGATCATCTGAAGGTTTCGACGATGCCGCGCGTAGGCCGGTGTCCAGTCCTGCTCGGCGAGCCACCTCGAGTACGTCGGCACGTAGGCGAGCGATTCGTACGAGATCGACATGATGCTCTGCCGCAACAACTGCCAGCATTCCTCGACCTCGCCGGCGTCGAGATAGTGCAGACCCATGAACTCCGGATTCTCGACGTGGTGCTGCGCGATACCGGCATCAATCTGCTGATAAACCGGATTGCTTGCCCACTGCTCACGCGGCGGCCGCGGCTGCGGAAACTCGGTCAGCCACATCTCGAGTCCCTGGTGCGCGGGGTCGGCGGCGAGCAGTCGATGCAGGGCAGTGGTCCCGGTGCGGGGCAGCCCGGTCACGAAGATCGGACGGGTGATCTCGACGTCGGCATACGACGGGGTGGCCCGCCACGACGCTTCGCTCATCAGTCGAGCGATCAACGCCCCCTTGAGGAAGTACCGAAACATCTTGCTACCGAGCTCGGTGAGGCCCGCTTCGTTCGCGTACGAATCGAGAAGCACGCCGAGCGGCTCGAGGTATGCGTCGTCGCCGAAGTCGTCGAGACCCGTTGTCCTCATCGCAGATTCGTGCAGATCGTCGATCGTTCCGACGTTGCGCCTACCGACCGACTCAGTCATGGTATTCCCCACAGTTCACGTCGAGGGTGTGGCCGGTGATCGCACTGGCCGCGTCGGAGGCGAGAAACACGACGGCGTCAGCGATCTCGTCCGGCTCCGGCAGCCGCTTGAGGTCGGAGCGCGCGGCGGTCTGCGCGTAGACGTCGTCCTCGCTGATGCCGTACTTCTTGGCGACCTCGCCGAAGTACCACTTGAGCTGATCGTCCCAGATGTATCCCGGCGCAACGGAGTTCACCCGTATCCGCTTGTCACCCAATTCCGTGGCCAACGTCTGCGACATCGCCAGCAGCGCCGACTTCGCCAACTTGTAACTGCCGTAACGCGGTTCGGAGTGTCGGATCACCATCGAATTGATGTTGACGATCGCACTCGTCGCTCGCGGCGAAGAAGACTCCGACGCCGCGTCGGCAAGTGCCCCGGTGAAGGCTTTCACAACGCGCAGCGTGCCGAGTACGGTCAGTTCGATACTCGCGTTGATCTGCTCGAAGTCGGTGCGGGCCAACGGCTTCATTGAGGGAAGCGCAAAGGCATTGTTCACGACGACGTCCACCCGCCCGTACTCGGCAAGCGTGGCAGCGACCAACTGGTCGACCGCATCGTCGTCGGTGATATCGGTGGGCACGACGAGTGAGCGGCCACCGGCAGCGTCGACCTCGGCGGAGATCTCCTTGAGTCGCGACTCGGTTCGCGCAGCGAGCACCACGCGAGCGCCGTGTGCTGCCGCGCGCAGGCAGATCGCTCGACCCAGTCCCGGTCCGACCCCGGATACGACGACCACCTTGTCGTCGAGGAGTCCCACACCCGCCATGTCAGTCACCCCAGCATTCTCTCTGCAAAACCGCGCTGGCGGAGGGCGATTCGCGCAGCCCATCCCGCGGGGTCGAGCCTGTTGTCGTCGAGGTAGGGCAGATGATCGGCGATGTCGCCCGCGTCGACGACCTGTGCCGTCGGCCCTTGTTCCGGCGGGATCGGCACATCTGTTCGCTGCCAACGGAATTGCATGATCCCGACCTCGTGACCGGTGGTCTCGATCCAGTTGGCGACGCCGGGATTCTCGTGCGCAAGTACCAATCGGATCATGCCGTCACGGTCGACCTGCGCCTGCGCGGAGTTCAGGCTGGTCTGGTGGTTGACGTAGTCGAGCGAGATGTACCACATGCTGCCGAGCTGAAAACCCTGATATGGCGCAGCAGATTTCGGAACCGTGATGATCATGGCCTCGCCGGGCAGCAGTCTGAAATGCCCGACGGACGAATACTGTGTCGACAGTCCACCGGGCGTGAGCCGCGGCGGTGTGAAGGTGTTGACCGGCTCGTCGAGGTAGAACCACTTCGGAAAGTTGAACCAGGTGTTCAGCCGTGCGAGCAGCATCTTGCCCGCGGTGGCGTACCGCCGCTGCACTCGCGCGAGGTCGAGGTCGGCGGGAGCGCTGCCCACCGTGTCGACACGCTCGATGGCGATCTCTCCCCTGCGCTGCGACCAGTCGGAGTACACCTCACGCACCGCGAGCATCGACGCGCCATCGCCGAGCGCGAAGTAGTCGTCACGCGCAGACGCCGCGGACAGATCCGGCCCGAACGTGATCTCGAACGTCCCGTCGGCGTTGATCGGAATCCGCCGGTCGTCGAAGGCGTCGTCGCCGCCGGGCACCTCGCTGGGTGTGTAGTCGCCGCGCAGTACCTGGAAACTCAGATCCGTTGTGCTGCCGCGGCGTCCCCAGACCCGATACGTGGCGCTCGGCTCGATGTCGGCGTGGAGGTAGAGGGTGTCCGGGTTGTCGAGACCCATCTTGGTGGCCGGTCCCGTCGAGGTGATGAACCCTGGATGGGTCCGACTGCGCACTCGCGCCAATTGCAGTGTTGCCGCGATACTTCCGGCGAGATAGTCGAATCCCTCTGCGAGATCGGCATCCGTGCGCGCGAAGTCGGCGTTGGCGACCAACGCCTGTGCCTGCGTGATCGCGTCGGTGAAGGAACCGGTCACGTCGACTGTGTGCGAGACGGCATTCGTCGTCATAACCACGTATCTCCTCCGGTCCATGTCAGGAAATTGTCGAGCTCGGCCTGCGCTGGGGTGACCCGCGGATGCTCGGTCGACAGATAGCCGCCGCGGTAGAAGAGAAGTGGCTTGTCCTGCAGCACTTCTCCGAGCGTGAGTGCCCGACCGATCACGATGTGGTGGTCGCCGCCGTCGTCGACGCGTTCGACGGAGCATTCGACCCAAGTCAATCCGTGTCTGATCACGGGCAGTCCCGCGGGCGAAGGGTCCCAGGCGATTCCCGCGAACTTGTCGTCGCCCGGTGCGCCGAAGGCAGCACTGACATCCTGCTGCCGGTTGGAGAGGATGTTGACGCAGAACTTCCCGTTCTCTTCGATCACCCGCCAGGTCCGCGACGTCTTCTGCGGACAGAAGAGCACGAGAGGCGGATCGAGCGAGAGCGCCGCGAACGACTGGCAGGCGAATCCCGACGGCGCCCCATCCGCGGTGAGCGTGGTGATGACGGTGACGCCGGTACAGAACTGCCCCATCGCCGTGCGGAACTGACGTGTGTCGAAATCGCTTGACCCGTACGGTGTCGCAGCCATCTGGGCGCTCGCCCTTTCGTTCACTGGTTCTTGAATCCGACGGTGAAGTCGTGTCCCCACAAACTCACCGCGGTACTCTCCCTCGCCACCCACTCGCCGTCGTCGACCTGTCTTCCCTCACAACCGAATTCGACGTCGAATCCGCCGGGGGTCTTCATATAGAACGAGAGCATCAGGTCGTTGACGTGGCGTCCGAGCGATGCAGACATCGGCACTTTACGACGCAGCGCCCTGTCGAGGCAGAGCCCGACGTCGTCGGACTCACCGACCTCGACCATGAGGTGCACGATGCCCGTCGCGTTCGGCATCGGCAGGAACGCGAGCGAATGATGTCTCGGGTTGCATCCGAGGAAGCGCAGCCACGGAACCTCGTCGCCTTCTTCACGGCCCACCACCTGCGGTGGCAGACGCATCGAGTCACGCAGCTTGAAGCCGAGGACGTCGCGGTAGAAGGCCAGCGCGGCTTTGTCGTCGTCGCAGGTGAGTACGACGTGGCCGAGTCCCTGGTCGCCGGTGACGAACGAGTGCCCGTACGGACTGACGACGCGGCGATGTTCCAGTGCTGCACCGTGAAATACCTCGAGGGTGTTGCCGGCCGGGTCGTCGAAGATGATCATTTCGTCGACCCGACGATCGGCGCGTTCCTCGTCTTTACCCTCGCGGAAGATCACGCCCGCGGATGCGAGACGGTCCCGAACATCCTGCAGCGCTTGCGCATTCGGACACTCCCAGCCGGTGCTGCCGAGGTGGTCGCGGTCGGACGGCACGATAACCAGTCGCGCCGGAAAGTCGTCCATGCGTAGATACAGGGCATCGGGTGTTGCACCCTTGCCCTCGATCATGCCGAGAACCTTGAGTCCGTATTCGCGCCACGCGGCCATGTCGGTGGCCTCGATGCGCATGTAACCGAGGGAACTGATGGGGCTGTCGCTCATCGTTTCTATTACTCCACTCAGACCATCGTGTCGCCGACGGGAATTCCGAACTCGCCGTTGCCGAATGCGACGTAGGCACGCTCGGGGTCGTTGGCGGCGTGGACGCGTCCCGCGTGGGCATCGCGCCAGAAGCGCTGGATGGGCGTGCCGTTCTCGAGGGCGTGCGCACCCGAGTTCTCGAACAGCGTGTCGATCGAGGCGATCGCCCGGCCGGTTGCCCGCACCTGGTCGCGACGTGCGGCGAGCCGCAGTTCCATCGGCACCTCCTCACCACGCAGGATGTAGTTGTACTCGTCGGCGAGGTTGCCCGACAGCTGTCGCCATGCCGCGTCGATATCGCTTGCCGCACCGGCGATCCGGACTTTCGCGAACGGATCGTCCTTGGCTTTCTCGCCCGCATATGCGGCACGCACGCGCTTGCCCTGATGTTCGACGTGCGCGGCATACGCCCCGTAGGCCATGCCGACGATCGGCGTCGAGATGGTGCTGGGATGAATTGTGCCCCAAGGCATCTTGTAGACGGGGGCGGTGTTGCGCTCGAGTCCTGGCGCCTGACCCATCCCCATCGTGCGGTAGCTCAGCATGCGATGCTTGGGCACGAAGACGTCTTTGACCTCGATCGTGTTCGAGCCGGTGCCCCGCAGGCCAACGACGTTCCAGACGTCCTTGATGTTGTAGTCCTCACGCGGAATCAGGAAGCTGACGAAGTCGACGGGCTTGCCGTCCTTGATGACCGGGCCGCCGACGAACACCCAGTCGGCGATGCCACTACCCGACGACCACGCCCACGACCCGTTGACGATGTACCCGCCGTCGACCACCTGGCCGGCACCCATCGGGGCATACGACGACGAGATGCGCACCGACGGATCGGAGCCCCAGACGTCTTCCTGTGCCTGCTGGTCGAACAGGGCGAGGTGCCAGTTGTGGACGCCGATGATGCCGGAGACCCATCCGGTCGACCCGCAGGCGCTGCCGATCCTGCGTACCGCTTCGTAGAACGTGACCGGGTCGGCCTCGTATCCACCCCACTGCGATGGCTGCAGCAGTTTGAAGAAACCTGCGTCGTCGAGGCTGGACACCGTTTCGTCCGGGATCTGGCGGAGGTCCTCGGTCTGTTGCGCCCGCTGCTCGATCTCGGGCAGCAGTGCGTTGACCTTCTCGAGCACCTGTGCAGCCGCGTCTGCCCGATCGGCGCTCGTCTGAGCGCCCGGCGCCATCGATTGTTGTGCTGACGGCTCATGTGCTGGCATCTGGCCCGGCTCCTACCTGTCGATTCGCGGTCGTGAGACACTGGTTTCAGATCTGAGATTAGAACAGGTTCTAGTTTTTGTCGAGATATTCGGAAACACGGGACCTTGGCCCGATGTACTGCTGCGATCGGGCAGCGCAGAGTCGATGTGGACACGAATACTGGAACCTGTTCTAGTATTCGATGTAGACCAGCCCCCACCTCAAGGAGCATCGGAGATGACCGTCACCCCACGACCCGCTGCCCACACCGGAGCATCCGGTGCGGCACGCGACAGTGACGTGCGCGAGATCGACACCGGAGTACCCCCGACGCGGTTCGCGCGCGGCTGGCACTGCCTCGGCCTGCTGTCTGAGTTCGACGACGGCGAGCCCCACTCGATCACCGTGTTCGGCACCAAACTCGCGCTGTGGATACACGACGGCGAGGTCAACATCCTCGACGCGTACTGCAGGCACATGGGCGGCGATCTCAGCCAGGGCTCTATCCGCGACGGGAACGTCGCGTGCCCGTTCCACGGCTGGATGTGGAAGGGCAACGGACGTTGCGCGGGCGTGCCGTACGCGAAGCGCAATCCCAAACTCGCCAAGACACGTTCGTGGCCGACGATGATCCGCAACGGACAGGTCTTCGTCTACAACGACCCGGAGGGCAACCCGCCACCAGATGACTGCGTCGTCCCGGAACTCGACGAGGTCGGTAGCGACGCCTGGACCGGATGGACCTGGAACCGCCTGGTGATCGAGGGTTCCAACTGCCGCGAGATCATCGACAACGTCGTCGACATGGCGCACTTCTTCTACGTCCACTACGCGCTGCCCGACTACTTCAAGAACGTCTTCGAGGGCGAGACCGCCGCGCAGTACATGAACTCCCACGGCCGACCCGACATCGACTTCGGCAGCGGATATGCCGAGAGCCGCCTCGAATCGATGGCCGCGTATTACGGGCCGTCGTACATGCTCAACCCGATGGTCCAGTTCTACGGCGACTTCAAGATCGAGACCATCCTGACCAACTGCCACTACCCCATCGACGCCAACTCGTTCGTGCTGATGTACGGCGTGGTGGCCAAGGTGCCAGACGGCATGACGGGCGAGCAGGCGTCGCGGATGGCCCATAAGATCTCCAAGGGCGTCGAGGTCGGGTTCCTGCAGGACGTCGAGATCTGGAAGAACAAGACACGCATCGACAACCCGCTTCTCGTCGAAGAAGACGGTCCGGTTTACCAACTTCGACGCTGGTACGAACAGTTCTACGTCGACAAGGCCGACGTCTCCGACGAGATGACCCAGCGCTTCGAATACGAGATCGACACCACCAAGGCCGTCGAGAACTGGAGCATCGAGGTGGCCGAGAACCTGCGCCGCAAGCAGGAACGCGAGGCGGCAGAGGCTGCGGCTCCTGACGATTCCTCCGCGGACAACTCGTCCGACACCGACACGCGCGTCTGACCATGACCACCGCCGCCGATCGCACGGAGACAGGCGAGACCCCGCGGGGTACCTCTCCCGCCCTCGCCGGGTGGTCGAAGGCACCCGACTTCGGCGACGATCCGCAGCGTCGGGCCGCGGTCCACGAGTCGACGGCACGCGACCGCGAACACTATCTTCGCGGCGGCATGACCGAGATCGAGTGCCGCGGATGCCACGCGTGCGTGCTGGTCAAGAAGACCAGCTCGCACCACACCAGCGTGCAGTGGAACGCGGACGCCCGAGAGCGGTGCAACGAACTCGCCCGCATACGTGCCGAGGGCGGGAATCCGGCGCTCGTCCCGACCTGCTCGCGGCTGTCGGCGAGCATCGATCACGGTGTCGCAGAAGGGATCATCCCGGCGGAGTCGCCGGAGTCCGATCCCGACGGGTACTGGTGAGCCTCGTACTCGTGAGCACTGCTGTGGCGCTGACAAACACCACGCCGACGGCGAGCAGAATCGCGACGACGAGCACCGCGATCACGCCGTCGCCCGGTTGGAGGATCTGTTCGCCCGGTGCGAGCTCGAGGGTGCTGGTCACCGCGTCGTCGAGCAGTTGTCCGGACGGGTCGGCAACCACGATTGCCGCGGCCACCGCGGCTCCGACCGCGGCGAGCCCGATCACTGCGAGCGCGATCGGGCGCAGCCGACGACGCCACCATCCCACTGCCGCGACGGCAGCGATCACCGCACCCAACACGATGGTGATCAGTCCGGGACGTTGCGTGTGCGCTTCCAGGAATGCGACGTCTTCCGGCGCGGCACCGGGCACCGATACGCGCCCGACACCGGAGATCTTGGAGCTGAGCCCCTGGCTGGAGTCGCCCCACGACACCAGGCTGAACGCGACGATCAGCAGGCCGGACACGGCGAAAAGCGGCCATGCGAGTGCGCGCGCACGTTCTGTCATGGGGTCAAGCGTGCCACCCCGGGTCTCGCTCGCGTACCGACCTCCGGTGTTCACCGACGCCGCCGATGACTTTTCGCAAGGATGAAGGTCAGTACCAGCGTCCGAGACCAGCGACCACAGAGAAGAGCTACTGCCATGACCGACTACACCGCTCCCCCCGGCGCACCCGTCTGGTTCGACCTGATGAGCAGCGACACCGCGAAGGCCATCGACTTCTACAGCGACCTGTTCGGGTGGAAGGTCGAGGAGCCGAACCCCGACTTCGGTGGATACCAGAACTTCACTCTCAACGGTCACCGCATCGCCGGCCTGATGCCCGCCATGGGCGAGGGGTCGGTACCCAACGTCTGGTCGTCGTATCTACGCACCGACGACCCCGAGGCCACTCTCGACCTGGTCAAGGCAGCGGGCGGATCGGTCATGCTGCCTCCGATGGAGGTCGGCGAGGAGGGCACGATGGCCGTGGCGGTCGACGCCGCAGGCGCGGTGATCGGCTTCTGGAAAGCCAACAAGCACAAGGGCTTTGCCGAGTGGGGCGTCCACGGCGCGCCGTACTGGTTCGAGTGCGTGAGCCAGGACTACACCAAATCGGTGGTGTTCTATCCGGAGGTCGTCGGCGCTCGCGTCGAGTCGGTCATCGACAACAGCGCCGTCGAGATCGTCGAGCCGGGCAGCCCGCTGCGGTACGCGCAGGTCTTCTTCGGCGACATGGCCTACGCTGGAATCATGGACGCGGCCAACCTCTTTCCGCCGGAACTACCCTCCTTCTGGCAGATCTACATCTGCGTCGACGACGTACCCGCGACCGTCAAGCGCGCCGAGGAGCTCGGCGGCTCGGTCATGATGCCCGCCACGGACACGCCGTACGGCACCCTCGCCACGGTGCACGACCCCAACGGCGCACTGATCTCGCTGGGGCACCCGCCGGCCGGGATGTAGGCGGGCTCCAGACGCGGCTCGAACGTGCAGACGCGGTCGGTGTACCAGCCGCGTTTGCACGTTCGGGCCGCGTTTGGGTGCAAGGGGAACCGCCGGGCGCTCGCGCGCGTCGGAGCTGTCATGACCCCGTTCATCGCAGACGACCACGGCATCATCTACCGCAAGACGGCGCTTGCAGCTGGCTTCACCGACGACGATCTGCGCCGAGCGTGCCGACGCGGCGAGATCGTCCGTGTCGGCCGTGGCGCCTTCGCGCCCGCCGAGAAACGCACACCCGACGACGCGCACCGGCTGACCGTGATCGCGTCGGCCATGCTCGGCACTGTCGCGGGAGTGGTGACCCATCAGTCGGCCGCCGCAATGCACAGGCTGCCGATGCTCAAGCCCAACTTCCAGCGCCTGCACGTCACCACCGGTGACGCCAACCACGGCGGACGCACGGCCACCAGGCACACGCACGTCGGAGTGGTCGCGCCCAGCGAGACAGTCGACGTCGATGGTGTGCTGGTCAGCTCGCTCGAACGAACAGCCGTCGACATCGCCTGCACGAGCCCGATGGGCTTCGCGGGCGCACTCGCAGTGCTCGACGCCGCGCTGCGCCTCGGCGCCGACCGCAAGGTGATGCGCAAGATGCTGCGGGCCACGCGGCGGGGCGTCGGGCAGGCGCGCCGTGCGCTCGCACACGCCACGGCCGACGCGGAGAGTCCCGGTGAGTCGTGGTGTCGGGCGCAGATCATCGAGGCGGGCCTGCCCATTCCACGCCTGCAGCACGAGTTCCGCGATCAGGACGGGTTCGTCGCGCGAAGCGACTTCGACTGGTCGGGGCTACTCGTCGGAGAGTTCGACGGAAAGGTGAAGTACCAGAAGTACTTACGGCCCGGCGAGGACGCCACCGACGCCGTGGTCCGGGAGAAGAAGCGCGAGGACCGACTGCGTCGACTCGGCGTCATGGTGATCCGCTGGACCTGGGCCGACCTCGAGCGGGGCACCGTCGCGGCGTCGGTCCGGCAGTGGCTGACAAGACTGCAGCTCGACGTGGCGTGAGCGGATCGTCGAACTCCAGACGCGGCTCGAACCTGCAAACGCGGCTGGTACACCAGCCGCGTCTACACGTTCGGGCCGCGTTTGGGCGAACGCGGAACCCCTCAGACGCCGGCGTTCGCGTCGGCCTTCTTCCTCAGCTCAAGGGCGATATCGATGAGCTGATCCTCCTGGCCGCCAACGAGTTTACGGTTGCCGGCCTCGAGCAGGATGTCCGCCGCGGAGACGCCGTACCGTTCGGCGTGGCCCTCGGCGTGCTTGAGGAACGAGCTGTAGCAGCCCGCGTAGCCCATCATCATTGACGAGCGGTCGACGAGGCACTCCGACGGCATGGCGGGTCGCACGACGTCCTGGGCGGCGTCGGCGATCTTCATGAAGTCGACGCCCGTGGTGATCCCGAGCTTGTCGCAGACTCCGACGAAGGCCTCCGTCGGCGTGTTGCCCGCGCCTGCGCCGAAACGGCGGATCGATCCGTCGATCTGCTGCGCTCCTGCGCGAATGGCATTGATGGAGTTGGCAACCGCGATGTCGAGGTTCTCGTGGCCGTGGAAGCCGACCTGGGCGTCGTCGCCGAGTTCGGCAACGAGTGCCTGCACGCGGACCGTCACGTCTTCGAGCACGAGCGCCCCGGCGGAGTCGACGACGTACACGCACTGACATCCGGCATCGGCCATGATTCGCGCCTGTGCGGCAAGCACTTCCGGCGGCTGACTGTGGCTCATCATCAGGAACCCGACAGTCTCCAAACCCAGCTCGCGAGCCAGGCCGAAGTGCTGAATCGACACGTCGGCCTCGGTGCAGTGCGTCGCGATCCGGCAGATCTGACCGCCATTGTCCTGCGCGGCCCGAATGTCGTCCTTGGTGCCGAGCCCCGGCAGCATCAGGAACGCGATCTTGGCACGCTGCGCGGTCTCGGCGGCCGCCTTGATCAGTTCCTGCTCAGGGGTTTTGGAGAAGCCGTAGTTGAACGACGACCCGCCGAGCCCGTCGCCGTGGGTCACCTCGATCACCGGGACGCCGGCGTCGTCGAGCGCGCCGACGATGGACCGCACCTCGTCGACGGTGAACTGGTGGCGCTTGTGGTGGCTGCCGTCGCGTAGCGACGAGTCGGTGATCCGGATGTCGAGCGTGTTGGAGTACTTGCGCGCGTGCGCCATGAGATCTGTTGTCGCCGTGGTCATGCCGACACCCCCAGCTTCTGCTTCGCGATTTCTTCGCCGACCTTGGTGGCGGCAGCCGTCATGATGTCGAGGTTTCCCGCGTACGGCGGCAGGAAGTCGCCCGCGCCCTCGACCTCGACGAAGATCGAGACGCGCGCGTGCCCGCCGTTGAGCACACTGGGCGGATCGAACTGCGGGTCCTGTAGCAGCCGGTAGCCGGGAACGTATGCCTGGATGTCTTTTTCGCGCTGATGAATCGACGCGGCGATCGCGTCGGTGTCGGCATCCTCGGGAATCGCGCAGAAGATGGTGTCGCGCATGATCATCGGTGGATCGGCCGGGTTGAGGATGATGATCGCCTTGCCGCGCTGCGCACCGCCGATCGTCTCGATCCCCTTCGACGTCGTGCGCGTGAACTCGTCGATGTTGGCGCGCGTGCCCGGCCCCGCCGAGACCGATGCCACCGATGCGACGATCTCCGCATACGGCACCGGAACAACCGAACTCACCGCGTGCACCATCGGGATGGTCGCCTGCCCACCGCAGGTGATCATGTTGGTGTTCGGGGCGTCGAGGTGCTCGCGCAGGTTGGCGGGCGGCACCACAGCGGGCCCGACCGCCGCGGGTGTGAGGTCGACGGCGATGATGCCTGCCTCCTCGTAGCGAGGCGCGTACTCGCGGTGCACGTAGGCCGACGTCGCCTCGAAGATCAGATCGGGCTTCTCCGACGACGCGAGCAACTCGTCGGCGCCGCCGCTCATGGTGATCAGCCCGTGGTCGGCGGCACGTTTCATGCCCTCGGAGTCGGCGTCGATACCGACCATCCAGCGCGGGTCGATGACCTGACTGCGTTCGAGTTTGTACATGAGGTCGGTGCCGATGTTGCCCGACCCGATGATGGCTGCGGTCAGCGTTGCCGCCACGGTGCCTCCTGTGGGTGAGTGGTCATGATTCTTGACGAAAACTGTTGAGACTCAGTCGAAGTCCAGTGTGACGGTGCCGAGTCCCGCGAACTCGGCGACGACGTGGTCGCCGGGCGCGACGTCGAAGGCCCGTGTCGCGGTCCCGGGAAGGATCAGGTCGCCCTTGCGCAGCCGCACCCCGAAACCCTCGACCTTGCGCGCGAGCCACGACACCGCATTGAGCGGATGTCCGAGTACCGCAGACGAATTGCCCTTGGCGACGACCTCACCGTTGCAGTGCAGCACCGCGTCGACGTCGCCGGTATCGATATCGCCGATGGCCACCCGCTGCTCGCCGAGAATCCATCCGCACGACGACGCGTTGTCGGCGATGGTGTCGCAGAGCGTGATCTTCCAGTCCGTGATCCGCGAATCGATGAGTTCGATCGACGGCACCACCCACTCGACGGCATCGATGACGTCGTCGTTGGTGCACCCCTCCCCCGGCAGGTCCTTGCCGAGGATGAACCCGACCTCCACCTCGACCCGCGGGAAGCAGAGCCGAGCCGTGTCGATGGGGGTCGACTCGTGGTACTGCATCTCGTCGAGCAGATGCCCGTAGTCGGGCTCGTCGACGCCCATCATCTTCTGCATGGCCTCCGACGCAAGGCCCACCTTGTGCCCGGCTACCTTCGCACCCGCATCGAGACGCCTGCGGATATTGATCAGCTGGATCTCGTACGCGTCGACGACGTCGAGGTCGGGATGGGTGTCGGTCGGGCGCTCGATGGCGGTCGCGGTCTGTTCCGCGGTCCACAAATCCGCCGCTATCTGCTCGCGAGTTGCCTTGTCGACGGCCACTTCTGCTCACTTCCGAGGTCGGTACGTTATCACACCCACCGCGGCGAGCACACAGGCCACCACGGCATGAACACGTTCTAGTTTAGAACATGTTCCAGTTTTGCGGCAGTCCCCTTCAGCGCCCCACCCACGCCCCCGCCCACTACTCAGTCGATGACCGCAGGGCTGAACGTCGGCGGGTCGCCCAGCATCGCGCGGTGTGACGGCGGCTGCCGACCGTCGGTGTCGACGACGCCGTACTCGGCAGCGAGTTCCGCTGCGATGAGAACCCGCCCACTCCGCGACATCCGATCGGGGTCGTCGGCGAGCGCGGCGACGACCCGCCCCACGAACTCCGGCGATTCGGCGTTGGCGGCGAGACCGGCATACGCATCCGGGTGATCGGCGAATGCCGCGCGGGTGCGCTCGGTCAGCAGCAGGCCCATCCACAGCGAGATCACGGCGACGTCGTGCGGCCGGAAGTCGACGGCCATGTCGTGAGCCAGTTTGTCGACGGCAGCCTTGCCCGCGCCGTACGCGGGTCCGTGCATGTAGCAGGCGCCACCGAAGGAGGAGGTATTGACGATCAGGCCCGAACCGCGGTGCACCAGAAGCTGTGCGGCGAAATGGCTTGCGACATACGTCGAGCGCATTCCGACGTCGAACAGGTCGGTGAGCGAGAGCGGCTTGCTCCAGAACGGACCCTTCCCCGTCAATGCGTCCGGCAGGGTCAGCGCGTTGTTGACCAGGATGTCGAGGAAGCCGTCGTTCTCGTCACCGACTCGCTCGAACAGTGCGGCGACCGCCTTGTCGTCGGCGTGGTTGAGCACCACCGGAACACCGACGCCGCCGCGAGCGCTCACCTCGGCAGCAGTCGAATTCACCGAACCGGGTAGTCCGCTGTCGCCGTCGTTCGCGGTCCGGCCGGTCACGTACACCGTCGCCCCGCTCGCGCCCAGCGCGAGCGCGATTCCCCTGCCCGCGCCGCGGCTCGCGCCGGTCACCACCACAACTCGCCCATGCTCCATGCGCACCGACTCTCCCACACCCTGGCGCCACATTTCTGAAACGTGTTCTAATTCGTAGATAGAACACGTTCCACCGCGGAGCACGAAGGGAACCCGATGGCAGGCGAGCGCGAGCAAGGACAACCAGAGACCTACGACGTCATCGTCGTGGGTGCGGGTGCGGCAGGGCTGAGTGCCGCGATCACCGCAGCGGCGCAGGGCCTCACGACGGTGATCATCGAAAAGTCGCCGTACTGGGGAGGCTCGACGTCGCGCTCGGGTGGCGGCGTCTGGATTCCGAACAACTCCGTGTTGAAGCGCGACGGCGTCGACGACACACCCGAGCGGGCCCGCGAGTACGTCAAGGCGATCATCGGCGAGCACGCACGCGAAGACCGCATCGACGCCTACATCGACCGCGGCCCCGAGGCGCTCGACTTCCTGATGAAGCACGCCCCTCTCGACCTCGAATGGGTGAAGAACTACTCCGACTACTACCCCGAAGCGCCGGGCGGTCGGCTGGGCGGGCGCAGCGTCGAACCTCGGCCATTCGATGCACGAGCACTCGGCGACGACCTCGACACCCTGCACCCGCAGTACACCAAGGCGCCGCTCAATATGGTTGTGCTGCAATCGGATTACCGCTGGCTCAACACCGGTATACGCCATTGGCGCGGCCCGGCGCGGATGGCCAAGGTCGGCGGTCGATTCTTCTGGGCACGCTCGCGCGGCAAGAAGCTCATCGCGATGGGTGCGGCACTCGCCGCCGAACTGCTGCTCGGCGTTCGACAGGCCGGCGTGCCACTGCGATTGAACACCGGCCTCGTCGACCTTCTCACCGATGACGGCCGTGTCGTCGGGGTGAGAGCGGAATCCGACGGTCAGCAGTTCGACATCCGCGCCGAGAAAGGCGTGATCCTCGCCTGCGGCGGATTCGAGCGCAACGTCGAGATGCGCCGCAAATATCAGCGCGAACCGATCGGGGCGGACTGGACGACGGGCGCGCCGTCGAACACCGGTGACGGGATCAACGCGGGCATCAAGATCGGCGCCGCGGTGTCGCTGATGGACGACGCCTGGTGGGGACCGACCATTCCCCTGCCGCGCGGGCCGTGGTTCGCACTCTCCGAACGCTCCGTCCCCGGCACGTTCATCGTCAACATGCGCGGCGAGCGATTCATGAACGAATCACTGCCCTACGTGGAGGCCGTGCACCAGATGTATGGCGGCGAGTTCGGCCAGGGCGACGGCCCGGGAGAGAACGTACCCGGCTGGCTGATCTTCGACCAGACGTGCCGCAACCGATACCTCTTCGCGGGGATCAACGCGCGACAACCGTTGCCCAAGAAGTGGTTTGATTCCGGGGTCGTCGTCAAAGCCGACACGATCTCCGAGCTCGCCGACAAGATCGGCGTCCCTGCCGACGCGCTGACCACGACAACCGAACGCTTCAACGGATTCGCGAAGTCCGGCGTCGACGCCGACTTCCATCGCGGCGAGAGCGGCTACGACCACTACTACGGCGACATCACCAACAAGCCCAACCCGAGCCTCGGGCCGGTCCGCAAGGCGCCGTTCTACGCGGTCAAGATGGTGCCGGGAGACCTCGGCACCAAGGGCGGCATCGACACCGACGCGTCGGGCCGCGCGCTGCGACCGGACGGCTCGGTCATCGAGGGCCTCTACGCCGCGGGCAACACCAGCGCACCGGTCATGGGCCACACCTATGCCGGCCCCGGCGCCACCATCGGCCCCGCGCTCGTCTTCGGCTACCTCGCCGCGCTCGACGCCGCCGCACGCACCGGGCAGGCAACCCCGACGTCGACGACGGCAGGAGCGTAAGCCGTGCCCATCGATCCATCGGTCGCAGTCGGGGCAGAGTTGCCCGAGGTCACCTTCTCGTGGACGGCATCCGACGTTGCGCTCTACCACCTCGCCGTCGGAGCAGCCCGTGATCCGCTCGACGCCGCCGGCCTGCGCTACGTCGACGACGCCGCTCCCAAGGTGCTACCGACGTTCGCGACGGTCGCCGCGACGTTCCACGCGACGCAGGCTCCCACGGTCTCCTTCCCCGGCATCGACATCGATCTGGCGAAGGTCGTCCACGGCAGCCAGCAGATCACCGCGCACCGACCACTGCCGCCGGAGGGCAAGGCGACGACGCGCAAGCGGATTGTCGAGGTCCAGGACAAGGGGTCCGCGGCGGTCATCATCTCCGAGGGCGTCACCGTCGACGAGACGGGCGAACCGCTGTGGACCGAGCGGTCGTCGATCTTCGCCAAGGGCGAGGGCGGTTTCGGAGGCGAACGCGGAGCGTCGAGCAAAGTCGCTTATCCCGACCGAGCACCCGATGTCACCCTGCAGGTCCCCACGCTGCCGAACCAGGCGCTGCTCTACCGGTTGTGCGGCGACCGCAATCCCCTGCACTCCGACCCGGCATTCGCCGCGGCCGCCGGCTTTCCGCGTCCCATCCTGCACGGCCTGTGCACGTATGGATCGGTGTGCCGGGCCGTCGTCGACGAACTCCTCGACGGCGATGTCATTGCGGTGGCCGACTTCTCGGCAACCTTCGCGGGCGTGGTGTTCCCGGGTGAGACTCTCGACGTTGCGGTGTGGGACGAGGCCGACAGGCTCCTGGTGACCGCCTCGGTGATCGACCGCGAGAACGCCCCGGCGCTGGCGAACGTGGTCGTGGACAAACGCCGCTGAGCAGTCGACGGGAGTCGCGGAAATTCGACGTCGAAGACCGGATGCCGCCAGCGCGCACCATCGCAGACGGAACCGATAAGGTCACTGACGGTCATTCCCGCAACCTGCCGTGGCCGTGCCACGGACCAAGAAGGAGATTCGATGAGCGATTCGCTGCAGTCACTGCTCGGAGCCAACCGTCCGGCAGTGGTCAACGATTTCGTCGGCGTGATCGACGCCGAGGTGTCGGAGCAGAAGGGCCTCAGCGGAGCCGCTGTCAAAGCGGCATACGGCGCAGTCCAGAAGATCAAGCCGGACATCGTGACTCGGGCCACCGATCAGTTGCTGCCCGACTTTCTCGCTGCGCTGCAACCGTTCTGGGACAGCAAGCCCGCGGGAGTCGCGTTCGGCGATCATCTCGCGAACAATTCCGACGCGGCCTCCGAAGCACTGCTTCAGGTGACCGACGATCAGGTATCGAATGCCAAGCCTGCACTGGCGAAGGCATACAACTCGCTGCGCGGCAAGGCGAAAAACTATGTGGCCGCGGCACTTCCGCGAGTCGGCGCAGTCGTCGAGAAGTACGCGGGCTGAGTCCGACGTGTCGGCTGGTCGCGCTAGGCCGCGGAGGTGAGGATGAGAACCAACACCACACCGACCGCGATCAGCGCGGCCAGCATCGACAACACCCGCCAGATGTGCAGGCGGACCGGCGTCGTGTCGGTTGCTCGTGAAGATGCGACCTGGGATGAGGCCATGATCTCTCACTTTCGATCGTCCGGGACACCCGCCAACTACCTTGTCGAATACTCCCGGTGTGTTACTACAGTGATAAATGTGTCACATGGTGCAGGAGTTTGGGGTGTTTCCCGGCAGCGTGTCGCGAATAACCTCGACACGATACCCACGGGGACGAAATGGCCGGGCTGACACGCACGAGACTGACCCGCGAGAACACACGTGCGGCATGGCTGATTCTGATCGCCTGCGCTGCGGTCAGCATGGTGGTCGCGGCGATGGCCGCACTGAACACCGCTCTGGCCGACATCGCCGTCGACATCGGCGCCGACTCGAGCGAGATGACGTGGATCGTCGACGGCTACACGTTAGCCCTTGCGGCACTTCTACTTCCGGCAGGCGCCATCGGCGACCGGTTCGGTCGGCGCGAGGTCCTGATCGTCGGTCTCGTCATTTTTGCCGTCGCCTCGCTGCTGGCGATCTGGACCACCAATCCCACCCAGTTGATCTGCACCCGAATCCTGGCAGGCGCCGCTGCGGCGCTCATCATGCCCACCACGCTGTCGCTGATCACCTCCGGCGTGCCCACGGACAAGCGCAGTATCGCCGTGAGCATTTGGGCTGCGGTGGCAGGTGCGGGAGCGATCGCGGGATTCTTCGTCACCGGTGTGCTGCTCGAATTCTTCTCGTGGCACTCGATTTTCATCACCTTCGCGGCATCGGCCCTCGTGACCGCTCTGCTGTGCCTGACGATCGGAACCTCCCGCGACAGCAACCCCGGACGCTTCGACTTCGGCGGTACCGCCCTCTCGGTCCTCGGCGTGACCGGAATCGTCTTCGGTCTTCTCGAAGCACCGCACCGGGGTTGGGGTGACGCGCTCGTACTGTTCACCCTGATCGGCGGACTGGTGCTGTTGGCCGCGTTCTGCGTGGTGGAACTACGCATCACCGACCCGCTGCTCGACGTCCGACTGTTCACCAACCGCGCCTTCGGTTCCGGCGCACTCTCGGTGGCATTGCAATTCTTCGCGTCCTTCGGCGCCTTCTATCTGATGTTGCAGCGACTGCAACTGGTGATGGGCTACTCCCCGCTGCAATCGGCTTTCGCACTGATGCCCATGGTCGTCGGCGTCAGCGCTTTCGCGCTCGTGGGCAACTGGGTCGCCGTGCGGTTCCACTCGCTGCGTTTCGTTCTCGCGGGCGGAATCCTCGTCGCAGGCATCGGCATGCTGCTCCTAGGGCTCGTCGACTACGACAGTTACCCGGTGTTCGCGGCGATGACAGGAGTCATCGCGACCGGTATCGGACTCGCGACCGCACCGTCGACCACGGCCATCATGTCGAATACACCGCTGGACAACCAGGGCGTCGGGTCGGCGGTCAACGACACAGCGCGCGAACTCGGTGCGGCCATCGGGATCGCCATCGCCGGGTCGCTGCTCGCGGCCGGGTACTCCGCCCGAATCGGGCCGACGAGCGCACTCGCTCACGACCAACTCGACGCCGCCGGACGCCAACGCATCGCCGCCGGCGACACGGCGGGTGGCCAGGCGCTTCTCGCCCAGGCCGACGAGGCGTCGACTCGCATCGGCAAGTCACTGGCGGAGGCCACCGAGGTGGCACACAGACTTCCCGCGCAGGCGAGCGGTCTGGCACGCGCCATCCTCGATGGCGCGCAAGACGCGTTCGTCACGCCGATGAATCAGGCGTGCGTCGTCCTCGGAGCGGTCCTCCTCGCGGGCGCAGCCGTGTTGCTGTGGCTCGCTCCTCGTCGTGTCGTCGCGGTCACCGATACCGACATCGGTACCGGAACCGGCGAGGGGGAACCTGTGACAGGGAGCAACGAGTTCGGCTGGGCCGACGGCGACAGGCAACGCTCCACGGAAAGGTGAGCAGCGTAGGCTCGCTCCGGTGATCGAGGCGAGCAGCGCGTTCGGCACCGTGGTCGCGGTCGTCGTGATGGTCGTGACCATCGTCGCCACCGTATCGGTCACACGCGTCCCCGCCGCAGTTGTCGCCGTTCCGGCGGCTGTGCTCGTCGTCGCGCTAGGTCTCGTCGACTGGCACACCGCCCTGGCAGAGGTGCGGTTCATGCTGCCGACGATCGGGTTTCTCGCGGCGATGCTCGTCGTCGCCGAGATCTGCGCACGCGCAGGCGTTTTCGTCTGGGTCGGGGTGGTACTGGCCAGGTGGAGTCGCGGTTCGGCGATCGGATTGCTGCGCATCGTGTTCGTGGTGGCAGCCATCACGACCGCTGTACTGTCCCTCGACACCACGATCGTCCTGCTGACCCCGGTGGCGGTGCTGACCGCACGACACATCGGCGCGCGGGTCACACCCATCGCCTTCGCGAGCAACCATCTGGCCAACAGCGCCTCGACGCTTCTGCCCGTCTCCAACCTGACCAATCTGCTCGCCTTCGGCGCGGCCGGGCTGTCGTTCACGCGCTTCGCCGCGATCATGGCGTGGCCGTGGGTCGCGGCGATCGTCGTCGAATATCTCGTCTTTCGGTGGTTCTTCGCCGTAGACCTGCGGTCTCCCCGTGGACAACGTGAGGTCGACGACCCTCCCGAACCAGACGTACCCGATGTGGCGCACGACCATTCAGGAGGAGGCGAGTCGCCACGAGCGCCGCTGCTGACGTTGGCCGCGCTCGGCGTGCTTCTCGTGGGATTCGTCGTCGCAGAACCTCTCGGTGTCCCGCTGGCCGCCGTGGCGGGCATCGGGGCGCTGGTCATGGCGTTGCCGTCGCTGTGGCGGGCACCGGCCGCAACATGCGTCGACGCCGTCCGCGCCGCAGGAGTCCCATTCCTGATCTTCGTTGCCGCGCTGGGTGTGATCATCCTGCCCGTGCGCAACGGCCCCGTGGGTGATCTCTTCTCGACGCTGATGCCCTCCGGGGCAGGACTTCTCGCGCTGCTGGGTGCCGCGGTGATCGCAGCGATCGCCGCCAACCTGTTCAACAATCTCCCTGCGACGCTGCTGCTCGTCCCGCTCGTGGCGGGTCAACCGGCGCTGGTGCTCGCGATACTGCTCGGTGTGAACATCGGCCCCAACCTGGCCGTGTTCGGGTCGCTGGCCAATCTGCTGTGGCGTGACGTCATGCGTCGGCACTCGGCGTCGACGTCGTCGCGTGTCTACCTGTCACTCGGACTGGTGTCGGTGCCGCTGACACTGGTAGCAGCCGTGCTCGCACTCTGGGTCGGGCTGCGAGCGTTCGGCTGAGCTTTCGGCTGTGCGGGTCAGCCGAAGAGCTTGGCCACGAACGGGATCGAGTCACCCTTCGACGCATTGACCGTGCCACTGTGGTCTTGGTTCGGATAGAACCGAAACGTGACCGGCTGGTTGTTCGCCTTGAGTCGCGACACGAGGAGCAACACTCCGGGAGTGTTCACATCGGTGTCGAGGCCGCCCTGTCCGATGAAGAACGGTCGGTCGTAGCCGGATTCGGGGATGCCCATGTAGTCGGTGAGTTTCGCCTGGAATCCGGGAATGTCCGACAGCGGGCGGCTCAACAGTTTTCCGGGATCGACCTTCTGCGACCGGACCAGACCGCCGAGTTCGTTGTCGGAGTCGCACAGGGTCTCGGCCTTGTCGACCCAGTAGCGCCCGTACGGGGTCAGGAACGAGTTGATGTTCCATTCCGGGAACGACGTGCGCAGTCCGGAGAGGATGTACATCACGTAGATCGTCGTGTTGGGCGAGAACCCGCCTAGTCGGACCGGCGACGGACGACCAAGCGCCGCAACGAGATTCTCGATGTATGCCGGAACGCCGGTCCCGACGGCGCCCCGATAGTCCAGATCCTTGCCACCGAACTGGGTTGCGTAGCGAGCCGTCGTGATCGCGGCTCCGCCACCCTGCGACTGCCCGACGACCGCCCACTTGCGCGACAACTGCGGATACACCTGCCGTGCCGCCTTCACGCTGTCGACGATGCTGTGCGCCTCGACCCGACCGTTCAGATACGGATGGTTACCCGGCGTACCGAGCCCCACATAATCCGAGGCGACCACCGCGTATCCCTTGGACATCCACGAGCCGAGGTAGTCCCAGTCACGCTCGACGGCGACCGGACCGCCGATGGAGTAGGCACAGTGATCGGCGAGCCCGGTAGTACCGTGCGCCCACGCGATCACCGGCCAGCCACCCTTGGGAGGAGTACCCGGCGGGAGATAGACAGCACCGCTCGACAGCGCAGGCACATCGCGAACGCCCTTGGTCCAGTAGGTGATTCGCTTTGCATCGACCGCACCGGGGACGGTGATGCGCGCCGGGAGCGGCTCGGTGGACACCACAGTGCCCGACGCACCGCTCGGGGCCGCATGTGCGGGCGAGGCGCCGGCCACCGCCGACACCGTCGCAACGGCCACTGCCATCGCCGACACCATCACGCCAACCCGACGCCCGACCCTGCTTCGCTTACTCACGATGAACACCGTATACATTCGGCGCCCCCTTCGCGCGGCAAACGGCCGATCGAGTGGGCGTCGCGTTACGCCGAGCGGGCGCTCTGTCGGGCCGAGTGTGCTCAGACGCCTGCCGACTCCGGGGCAGCAGGCGCCTGGGCAGCGGTGGCTTTCGCCCACTTGTAGTCGGCCTTGCCCGCGGGCGTCCGCTTGACCTCGTCGACGAAGACGACGAGGCGCGGCACCTTGTAGCCCGCCAGCGATTCGCGGCAATGCGTCTGCAAGTCTTCGAGAGTCGGCTCCGATTCGCCCTGCGCCACCGCGACCACCGCACCGACCCGCTGCCCGTATTTGGGATCAGGAACCGGGACGACGAGAGCGTCGGCCACGGCCGGGTGCGCGTGCAGCGTCGCCTCGACCTCCTCGGCGTAGACCTTCTCGCCGCCGGTGTTGATGCATTGCGAACCACGCCCGAGAAACACGATGGTCCCGTCGGCTTCCACTGTCCCCATGTCGCCGAGCACCGAGATGCGTCGACCGTCGGGAAGTGTCGGGAATGTCTTGGCCGACTTGGCCTCGTCCTTGTAATAGCCGAGGGGCACATTGCCGATTCGCGCGATGTATCCGACATCGCCTGAGCCAGGGGTGATCTCGTTGAGCGACTCGTCGACCACCATCATCTTGTCCGTCGGCGGCACCCGAAGGTTGCCGTTGTCGTCCATCATGATCTCGCCGTCGTTGCCCGACTCCGACGCGCCGAAATTGTCACGCAGCACCAGATCCGGCTTGACCGCCGCCATCCGCTCACGGACGTGCTGCGACCAGATCGCACCGCCGGAGGTGATCGAGAACAGCGACGACAGATCGACGTCGCCCTTGCGACGCTCGAGTTCCTCGACGAGCGGCATTCCCATCGCGTCGCCGACGATGAGGATGATCTGGATCTGCTCATCCTCGATGCCCGACACGATTGCGGCCGGATCGAAGTCGCGCATCAGCACCAACCGACCGCCAAGCGTGAGGAAGGTGAACAACGAATACGACGCCGCGCCGTGCATCAGCGGTGCGGCGATATTGAAGGCGATCGACGGGAAATCCTTCACCGCCGCACCGACTTCGGCAAGATCCTTGCGCGCCTCGCCATACGGGTTGCCACCGGAGATCGGCTTGCGGAAGAAGTCGTCGTGGCGCCAGATCACGCCCTTCGGATAGCCGGTGGTGCCGCCCGTGTACAGGAGATAGTGCTCGTCGCCGGTCCGCTGCTCGAAATCCTTTGCGTCGGACATTTTCTCCGAATCAGAGAACGGCACGATCTGCACAGTGCGTCCGTCGGGCAGATCGTCGGCCGCCGCGCGCAGTTCGTCGACGATCTCGCCGATGACGAATACCGTTCTCACGAGCGGTAATTCGGACAGCAGGGCGGCGACGCTGCGCTGATGCTCCGGCTCTTCGACGACGATTCCCCGCGAGTCGGAATTGTCGAAGATGTATCCCAGCTCGGCATTGGTATAGCGATAGTTGACGTTGACCGGCACCGCGCGGACCTTCAGCAGGCCGAGCAGACTGGTGACGTGTTCGACGCTGTTCTTGAGAAACAGTGACACGTTGTCGTCGAGTCCGATGCCCTGCGCGGCGAACATGTGCGCGACCTGGCTCGAAAGTCGATCGAGCTCGGCATAGCTGATCTGCCGTCCGCCGTAGCTGAGGGCTATGCGGTCGGGGACCGAATCGGCGACTGTCTCGAAGACGTCGGCGAGGTTGAATTTCATTGCTGCTGGCTCCTCTTGCTGCACTGCTTGTGACCCGTCATCTCTCTCCGCGCTGCACGGCTCTTACGCCGCCGTCAGCACCAAACCACTTGTCGGAACCCCTGTTCCGGCCGTGACCACCACCCGCTCCGCGCCCGGCACCTGATTCACCGAGGTGCCGCGCAGTTGCCGGACCGCTTCGGCGATCCCGTTCATCCCGTGGATGTAGGCCTCCCCCAACTGACCTCCGTGTGTGTTCAGCGGGAGCCGACCACCGACTTCCAACGCGCCCGGCTCTCGCACGAAATCCTTTGCCTCGCCGCGGCCGCAGAACCCCAACTCCTCCAACTGCAACAGGGTGTACGGCGTGAAGTGGTCGTAGAGGATCGCGGCGTCCATGTCGTCGGGCCGCAAACCCGACTGCTCCCAGAGCTGCCGACCGACCAGGCCCATCTCGGGCAGCGCGGCGAGTTCGTCCCGGTAATAGCTCGTCATGATGAACTGGTCGACGCCGCTGCCCGACGCCGCCCCCGAGATCACGGCAGGCGGATTCGGTAGATCGCGCGCGCGGTCAGCCGACACGACGACGATCGCAACGCCACCGTCCGACTCCTGACAGCAATCGAGCAGATGCAACGGCTCGGCGATGTAGCGCGACTGCTGATGGTCGTCCAACGTTATCGGCTTGCCGTAGAAGAACGCCTCGGGATTGGTTGCCGCGTGCTTGCGGTCGACGACGGCAATGCGTCCGAAATCCTCACTCGTGGCGCCGAACTCGTGCAGGTACCGCTGCGCGACCATGGCGACGAACGCTGCCGGGGTCGACAACCCGTGCGGATAGCTGAACGCGTTGTCGGTACCCGACGAGTTCTCCTGGTTGGCCACAGCCGAATTGACCTGTCCGAAGCGCAAACCCGACCGCTCGTTGAACGCTCGATACGCCACGACGACGTCGGCGACACCCGTGGCCACAGCCATCGCCGCCTGCTGCACCGTCGAACATGCCGCACCTCCGCCATAGTGGATGCGCGAGAAGTACGTGAGCTCGGGGATTCCCACCGCGCGGGCGACGGCGATCTCCGAGTTGGTGTCCATGGTGAAACTGACCAGCCCGTCGACATCGGCGGGAGTCAGGCCGGCATCGGCGAGCGCTGCCTGCACCGCCTCGGTTGCCAATCGCAGTTCGCTGCGCCCGGAGTTCTTGGAGAACTCGGTGGCACCGATGCCTGCGATCGCGGCTGCCCCCGACAGCTGCCCCATCAGCGATCTCCCCACGTGAGCGTGACCGTCGAGATCACATGCTTACCAAGCGCATTGGTTCCCGTGACGGCAACGGTGATGAGATCGTCGTCGACGCCGGTCACGTCGCCGGTGAAGGTCAACGAGTCGTAGGCGTACCACGGCACACCGAGTTTGAGCTTGATCGAACGAATCCGCGACGAGGGACCGGCCCAGTCGGTGACGAATCGCTCGACGAGTCCGGTGTCGGTGAGGATGTTGACAAAGATGTCCTTGGACCCCTTGGCCTGAGCGAGATCGCGGTCGTGATGCACGTCCTGGAAGTCACGGGTTGCCAGCGCCGTCGACACGATGAACGTTGGTGTCGCTTCGATTGTCAACGGCGGCAACGTCGTTCCTACTTCGACAGCGGGAATCGCGCTGGTGGTCACTGGGCCTCCTGTGTGGTCACTGTGCCTCCTGTGCGGTAGGGCGCCACGCGTACAACGTCCAGGCGTCGGTGCCCGACTCCTCGTCGGCGGGAAAGTCGACGAACATCGCCTCGACGCGCTGTCCGATGTGCACGTCGGCAGGGTCGACGTCGCGCAACTCGGCGAGCATGCGGACGGGCGCGGAGAGCGGTACACCGTCGCCGCCGCTCTCTACCGCGTCGAGTCCGTCGAGTTCTACGAGGGCGACCACGAAAGGCAGCTCGCGCCCTGGCACTTTGGGTGCGCGGTGCACCACGTAGCTGTAGACCGTCCCCGTGCCTGCCGCGACGACGTAGTCGGTGACCGGCACCGTTCCGTCGGGTCGTCGCGGCTTCCAGGTCGCGGGTATCGGCGGATGACGTAGCGTTCCGTCGTCGAGTTTCTGGATGCGCAGTTCGTGGGCTGCGACGCCCTCCCAGAAGAACTCGGTGTCGCGAGATGCGCTGGGACGCAACATTCGTGAGGGGTCGAGATCGGAGGGTACGCCACCGGCCTCGGTGTCGGCGGTCCCGGTGTCGGCGGTCCCGATGTCGCGGGTCGTGGCGGCGTCGTCGTGCGGCCGGAACTTCAGGATGCGGAAGTCCATCTCGGCGACCACCTCGTCGTCGACCGACCAGGTGTTGCGCGTGGTGAAGAACCAACCCTCCCCCAGTGCCGTCTGCTTGGGTCCGACGACGTCGAGAAGTTCAGCCGAGAGCGAGACCTGCTCTCCCACATCGAGATAGCGATGATAGGTGGTGTCGCAGTTGGTCGCCACGACGGAGGTGTACCCCGCCTCATCGAAGAGCTCCGACGCCCTGCCGAGCGGATCGTCGGCGGTACGCCGCCCGTTCAGCCCGCGCATCGTCCACACCTGCGCCATCGCGGGCGGTGCGACGACTCCCGAATGTCCCGCTGCACGAGCAGCTTCGGCGTCGACGTAGACAGGGTTCGTGTCGCCGATGGCCTCGACCCAGTTGTTGATCATCGGGGTGTTCACCGGGTCGCGCCCGAGCGTCGGCGCGCTCGGCCCGGCGTCGATGATCGCCTGCGCGGCGGTGCGGATGTCGCTCATCGCTTGGCCCTCGGTAGTCCCAGTCCGGCGGTGGCGATCATGTCGCGCATCACCTCGTTGACGCCACCTCCGAAGGTGATCACCACGTTTCTCTTCTCCTGAACGTCGAGCCAATCCACCAGGGCTGCGGTCTCGGGATCGGTGAAATCCCCGTAACGGCCGATGATCTCGTCGATCATGCGACACACCACCTGCACGCGCTCTGTCGCGAACACCTTCGTCGCCGCGGCATCGGCCATCGAAATGGCCTCTCCCGTCGACGCCACCTGCCAGTTGAGTAGTTCGTTGATCCGCGCGTATGCGTCGATCTGGGCGAGCGCCCGCGCGACGTCGGGATGCTTGGCGATCACGGTGCCGTCGGGGCCGGGACGCGATGCCCACGCACGGACACGCGACGCCAGTCCCTCGATACGTCCGGCGGGTCCGAGCATCACCCGCTCGTGGTTGAGCTGCGTGGTGATCAGTCTCCACCCGCCACCCTCGTCGCCGACGCGCATCGATACCGGAACGCGAACATCGTTGTAGTACGTGGCATTCACGTGATGAGCGCCGTCGGCGGTGATGATCGGCGTCCAACTGAATCCCGGATCGGAGGTGTCGACGATGAGGATCGAGATGCCCTTGTGCTTGGGGGCGTCCTTGTCGGTGCGGACCGCCAGCCAGATGTAGTCGGCGTCGTGGCCGCCTGTGGTGAAGATCTTCTGCCCGTTGACCACGTAGTGATCACCGTCGCGGACCGCCGTCGTGGTCAGTGATGCGAGGTCGGTCCCGGCGTCGGGTTCGGTGTAGCCGATCGCGAAATGGACGTCGCCGGCGAGGATTCTGGGAAGGAAGAGCTTCTTCTGTTCGTCGGTTCCGTGTACCTGGAGGGTGGGCCCGACCGTTTGGAGGGTCACCGCGGGAAGCGGAACGTCGGCGCGCACCGCCTCGTTGGTGAAGATCTGCTGTTCGATCTCTCCGAATCCCTTGCCGCCGTATTCCTTCGGCCACCCGACCCCGAGCCACCCGTCGCGCCCCATCTGTCGGATCACATCCCGATAGGTGGGGCCGTGGCGCTCGGTGAGCATGGTGTGTGCTGCCGTGGGGTCGACCAGATCGGCGAAATACTCACGCAGATCGGCGCGCAACTGCTGCTGCTGCGGCGTGAGGTCTATGAACATCGGTGTACTTCCCCTGCGGATTCGGTATGAGCTGTCGGGTGAATCAGGTTGGTGCCGCTATGGATTCGACGCGTCGGCGAGCTCGTCGAGTCGGGCGTTGGCCCCTCCGACGAGTCGCGCGAGATCCTTGGCGATCGAGAAGTAACGATGCAACGGATACGTCAGGTCGACACCGACGCCCCCGTGGAGGTGGGTCATGGTCCGCATCGCCGCGGGGATCTCGGCTGCCGTCCAATACGACGCGATGCCCAGATCCTGTTGTGCATCAAGACCTTCGGAGAGTCGCCACGCGGCAGCCGTGGTCGAGAGGTTCAGCGACCGTCCGACGACGTAGATGTCGGCCAACTGCTGCCCGACAGCCTGGAACAGCGCGATCGGTTTGCCGAACTGCGTACGGTTGGACACGTGATCGGCGGTGAGGCGCGTAGCCCCCGCGACAAGGCCGTCGGCGTACGCACTCACCGCGAGTCGGTACAGGTTTCGCAATCCCGAGATCTCGGCGGCGAGAACGTCGGCGTCGTCGACGATCACGTCGTCGAACCGCACCGTGAACTCGCCCCAACCACTCGACGTCGGGGTTCGCGTGATCGACACACCGTCGGCGGCGGTTGCCACGGCGACCACCCCGGCATCGCTGGCGACGAGTAGCGTCGACGCGCCGTCGGCGTGCAACACCCCACTCTTGGTGCCCGACAACCGCCCGTCACGCAACGTGGTGCGCGGCGTCGACGTCAACGGATCGCCGGGTTCGCCGATCGCGATCGCGTGCCATCCGCCGTCGGTGAGCGTCGCGGCCCACCGATCGCGCGCGGCGTGGTCGACGGTCTGCAGGAAGAGTGCGGACACCAGTGCGCCGAGTGCCGGGGTCACCGCGGCGGCCGAACCCAGCTGCCGCAGCAGCGGTAGCACGCCGAGGACTCCGAGATCGTCACCCCCGAGCGCTTCCGGTAGTGGCAGGGCGAGCAGTCCGGCGTCGGTCAATGCCGTCCAGAGGTTGTGATCAAAGCCGTCGTACGACGCCGCGGAATCCTCTTGCGACTCGCCTGCCCTGACCCGTCCGCCGAACAGCGACGTCCAGTCGGACTCGTGGCGGGTGAATACATCCCGCGCCACATCGGCGACCGCTTCCGCGGAGCTGTCCATGCCGAAATCCACCGACGGTCCCCTTCTCGCCAACACCAAAACTAGAACTCGTTCTAGTTGTATCAGACTTCGCGCCCTCGGTGGGCGAATTGGCGGTTGATCTGCTGATTCTCGGGTCTCGTCACGCGTCAGCCGCGCGGCAGACCGAGAATCCGTTCGGCTGCGGCGGTCCGCAGTATCTGGGTGGTGCCGCCTGCAATGGACAGACACCTGTTCTGCAGGAGCTGATCCGACGCCTCACCGGCACCAGCACCGTCGACGCCGAGCAGGTCGAGACCGAACTCCGGCACCGATTGCCGGTGCGCGACGCCGATCAGCTTGCGCACGCTCGACACCGCACCCGGATCGTGGCCCGCCAGCCGACGCGACACCGCGAGGGCGTCGAGAACACGTCCGACGTGAGCATCGGCGACGAGCTCACCCAACCGTGCCAACTCGCCTGCGGACAGCTCCCGACCCAACGAATCGATCTGCCCCAGCAGCGCGTCCATCTCCTTGCCGAGTCCCGAACCACCCATGGCCACACGTTCGTTGGCAAGCGTCGTACGGGCCAGGCGCCAGCCACCGTCGACCTCACCGACCACGCACTCGTCGGGCACGAACACGTCGTCGAGGAAGACCTCGTTGAAGTTGGCCTGCCCGGACAACTCCCGAAGCGGTCGGATGTCGATGCCGGACGAAGCCATGTCGATCAGGAAGTAGGTGATCCCCTTGTGTTTCGGCACCTCGGGATTCGTTCGGGCGAGACAGATCCCCCACTGCGCGTTGTGCGCCTGGGAGGTCCAGATCTTCTGCCCGGTCAGACTCCAACCGCCATCGACGCGAATAGCCCTGGTGCGCAACGACGCAAGGTCGGAGCCTGCCTCGGGTTCGCTGAACAACTGGCACCAGATGATGTCGCCGACGAGGGTCGGATGCACGAAACGTGTGTGCTGCTTGGCGGTTCCGTGCTCGAGGATCGTCGGGATCGCCCATGCCCCGATCACGAGGTCGGGACGTTCGACGTCCGCGCGTTCGAACTCGGAGTCGATGAGCAACTGCAGCGCCGGGTCGGCACCGAGACCGTGCGGCGGCGGCCAATGCGGTGTGAGATAACCGGATTCGGCCATCGCAGCCCGCTGCGCATCCGGTGCTGCTGCCGCGATCGCGGCGATGTCGGCCCTGATCGCCGCGCGACAATGTTCGACGGAGGTCAGGTCGAGCTCAAAGCGTCGACGCCCACCGAGGATGCCGAGGCGACCGAGTTGCTCACGCTGCGTCGACGCGGCCGCTGTCGCGGCGCGCAGTGCCAATGCCGTCCGCAGGTAGAGATGTGCGTCGTGCTCGAATGTGAACCCGATGCCCCCGAGCACCTGGATGCAGTCCTCGGTGGTCGCGACGGGCAGCGATGCGATGAGCACATCGGCGGCGAGCCTGGAGAACGCGAGTTGTTCGCGCGCGGTCTCCGCGTCGTCGTCGCCCACGGGTGCGGCAATCGCAGCGTCGACGGCGACCGCGAGATCCCATGCCGCCGCGGTGACCTGTTCGCTGCGACAGAGCATGTCGGCGCAGATGTGCTTCACGGCTTGGAACGAGCCGATCGGCGCTCCGAACTGAGTGCGCACCTTGGCGTAGTCGACCGCGGTGTCGAGCGCCCAGCGCGTCACGCCGGATGCGTATGCGGCGAAGGCGGCCGACAGCGCGCCCGCAATGAGATCACCATCGTCGACGGCGAGCAGGTCGTCGACTCTCAGATCGGTGATGCGCAGCCGACCGACCGATCCTCTGCCATCGAGGCTCGCCGCAGGCTCCACATCGCGTACGCCCGCATCGGCAGGAATCACAAACCACCTGGCATCAATACCCTGACCTGCAATTTTTGTGAGGATTACGCTGCTGTCGACATATCCGACGATGCTGCCGAGATCGACTGATCCGTCGACCAGCACCGCCTCGCCACCTGCCCGCGTAAGGGTGGGCACCGTCGCGGAGACTTCTCCCGACACCAACGTGTCGCGCACCGCCGCGGCACGGGGGTCGATCGACACCGATAGCGCCAGGGTCGCCACGACGGTCTCGCCGATCGGACCCGGCACCAGGCTGGCCCCACACTGCTCGATCATCGCTGCGACGTCGGCGAACGAGGCTCCGACGCCGCCCTGTGCCTCGTCGACCAGCGCAGCGAACACGCCCAACTCGGCCAGTTCTGGAAACAGGTGGCGCCAGTGATCGCGCGGTTTCTCCAGTTCAGCCCGTACGATATCGGTGGTGCGACGGCGCGTCGCCCACGCGGAAATGGCTTCGCAGACGGCGATCTGTTCGGCCGACGTGGCAAGGCTCACGCTGAAATCCTCTGCATTTCGGTTGTGACGAAGAATTAGAACCTGTTCTAATAGTCCGAAGGGATTTTGTCCACCAGACCTGTCGACGTCCCAGCGACGTCGACGGTCACGAGATGAGGATGTCGCCTACACATGACCCGGTCGTCTGAAGATGCCGTGCCACAGAAGTCGGCACCGAGTCCGAACAAGGGAGCCTCGTCGAAGTCGGTCGCCGACAAGGGCTCTCCCGCCCAGCCCGACGCCGCATCAACCGCAGCCACAGCCGCGTCAATCGCAGCGACATCCACGACAGCCAATTCGACGACCGAAAGCGGTTCCGCAGCGCAACGCGACCGTCGACGCCGCATCCTCGACGCGACGCTCGCCCTCGCCTCCAAGGGCGGCTACGACGCCGTGCAGATGCGCACCGTCGCAGAGAAGGCCGACGTCGCGGTGGGAACCCTCTACCGCTACTTCCCGTCGAAGGTGCACCTGCTGGTCACCGCGCTTGCGCGTGAGTTCGAGCGCGTCGAGACCCGCGTCGACCGCTCCCAATTGCAGGGCGAGAACGCCATTGAGCGACTGCGCCACGTCCTCGACATGATCACCTTCGCGATGCAGCGCGATCCGCTGTTGACCGAGGCCATGACAAGAGCCTTCATGTTCGCCGACGCGTCCGCGACCGCCGAGGTCGATCAGGTCGCCGGGATCATCGACCGACTGTTCGCAGGCGCGATCGTCGACGAGGGCGAGCCAAGCGACGAAGAACTCGCGATCGCACGCGTGCTGTCGGATGTGTGGATGTCGAACCTGGTGCAGTGGCTCACCCGCCGCGCCTCGGCCACCGACGTCACCAACCGGCTCGAGCTCACAGTCCGACTGCTCCTCAAGGGCAGGGTCGCAGCACAGGCGTAACCGAACCGCCGGCGCGGACCTACCGGATCAGCCCAGGTCGACGGTGATCGTGCCCGACTCGTCGGCGCGCACCGCGTACGCACGGACTCCGCTGCCGCCGAAGGCGATCTCGTCACCGGTCCCCAGGTCGTAGGTGTGATTGTGCAACGGGCACACCACGACACAGTCGTCGATCAGTGCGTCGGCCAGTGGCCCGCCGCGGTGCGGGCAGACGGCGTCGAGTGCGCGCAGCGAATCGTCGCGCAGTCGGAAGACCGCGATCTGCGCACCGTCGATACCGAATGCCCGTCCCTCGCCCTGCGGGATGTCGGCGATGTTGCCGACTGCTATCTCGCTCATCGGACCGGCACCTGCGGGAGCGGCAGCAGCGGTAGCGCCGAACGGAACTGCCCGGGAGTTGCAGGCTGTTTGCCGTCCTGCCAAGGATCCCGATAGGCGTCGACGGAGCGCTGCATGTTGGAATCGAGTTGTTGCGCAATGCCTTCCGCGTCGTCGACGACGACGGCCCTGATCTTCTCGATGCCGTAGCGCGGAACCCAGGCGTAGGTGCGTTCGAGCCATTTCGCGCTCTCGCGGTAGTACTGCAGGAAGCGGCCGGCCAGTGTCATGACCTCGTCGGCACTGTCGACGGTCGCCAAGAGATCGCCCTTGCGGATGTGTGCGCCTGCGGCACCGCCGACGTAGATCTCCCACTTGCCGCCGTCGATCGCGACGACGCCGAAGTCCTTGCACAGCGCTTCAGCACAATTGCGCGGGCAGCCGGTGACCGCGAGTTTCATCTTCGCGGGACCCGCTATGCCCTGATACCGCTCCTCGAGAGCAATGCCCAGCGCCGTCGAGTCGCCCACCCCGAACCGGCAGAAGTCGCTTCCCACACAGGTTTTCACCGTGCGGAAACTCTTGCCGTACGCATACCCCGACGGCATGTCGAGATCGGCCCACACGTTGGGCAGATCCTCCTTGCGCAGGCCGAGCAGGTCGATGCGCTGGCCTCCGGTCAGTTTGATGAGCGGAACGTCGTACTTCTCCGCGACGTCGGCGATCTTGCGCAACTGCTCGACGTTGGTCACGCCGCCTTTCATCTGCGGCACAACGGAAAACGTACCGTCGCGCTGGATATTCGCGTGGACACGGTCGTTGATGAAACGTTCGGCGCGTTCGTCGATGAAGTCGGAACCCCACATCATCTCCAGCAGCGACGACAACCCCATCTTGGAGTTCGCATCCTCCTTGCCGTCCGGCGCGAGGGCAGCGAACACCGAACGCACCGAGTAGAGCTTGAGTTCGCGGATCAGCCGCATGAGTTCTGGCTTCTCGTACGGGATTGCGGGAACGTACCAGTTGGCCGACGGGTCCTCGGTGACCGCGTCGCCTGCGGCCCATTCGACGACCTGCGCCACCAAACCCTTACATGAGCCGCAGCCCTTTCCGGCGCGGGTCGCGGCCATCACGCCTGCCACCGAGGTGGTGCCGCCCGCGACACACCCGACGATGGTCGCCTTGTCGACACCGTTGCAGTTGCACACCTGGGCATCGTCGGAGAGTTCCTCGACACCCGTTGCGGCGTCGGGTGTTCCGATGTCGAACATCAGCGAGATGCGTTCGTCGGGGAGTTCGGTTCCCTGATCGAAGGCCTGCATCAGGAACGAGACCTTGCTGACGTCGCCGACGAGGGTGGCGCCGACGAGCTTGTTCTCCCGGATCACCACCGTCTTGTAGACGCCGTGCCGGGGCTCGTAGAACTGCAGGTACTCGTCGTCGGCATGTTCGGGTGCCTTGACGCCCATCTGGGCGACGTCGACGCCGGCGACCTTGAGTTTCGTCGAGGTCCGCGAACCATGATATGCGGCAGTCGAATTGGCTGCGGTGAGGTGATCGGCCAGGACCTTGGCCTGCTCCCACAGGGGTGCGACGAGTCCGTATACCTGGCCACGGTGCTGCGCGCATTCGCCGACCACGTAGATGTCGTCGTCGTCGATCGAGCGCATGTGGTCGTCGACGACGATGGCGCGTTCGACGGTCAGTCCGGCACCGCGGGCCAGCCCCACGTTGGGTCGGATGCCGGTGGCCAGCACCAGCAGATCGCACTCCATCTGCTCGCCATCGGCGAATCCGATTCCGGTGATGGCATTCTCGTCATCGGCGAAGGCTGTGACGGTGCGTTTACCGGTGACCACGGTGACGCCGGTCGACTCGATCGCGCTGCGCAACACCGCACCACCGGTTTCGTCGAGCTGGGCGTTCATCAGAATGGGGCCGGAATGCACCACCGTCGACGCCACACCGCGGCCGTAAAGACCGTGTGCCGCTTCGAGTCCGAGTAGTCCGCCGCCGATGACCACCGCATGCTGGGCGTCGTCGGCGTGGGCGATGATCGCCGTGGTGTCGTCGAGGCTGCGAAAGCCGAATACGCCGCTCAGCTGCGTGGTGTCGTCGACCCACAGCCCCTCGATGGGCGGGAAGAAGGCACGGCTGCCGGTGGCGATGATCAACTTGTCGTAGGCCACCCGCGAACCGTCATCGGCGAGCACGACTTTCGCGTACGGGTCGATGCGGACCACCCGCACCCCGGCCCGCAGATCGATTCCGTTGTCGCCGTACCAATCGACGGCGTTCAGGTAGATGTCGTCGGGCGCATCGGAGCCGGCGAGCACGTGGGACAGCGCGATGCGGTTGTAGTTTCCATACGGTTCGTCACCGAAGACGGTGATGGCGAACTGATCTGCTCCGCCACGCGCCAGGATCTCCTCGATGGCGCGGGCGCCTGCCATGCCATTGCCCACCACCACCAGCGATTGTCGGGTCATCGCAGACTCCTGCGCCATCAGAACTCCACCACGCCGAGGTCGATGACCACGGTGCCCGACGCGGAGGTGGGTGCGGCCAGCGCCAGGGATATCTCCGCGCCCTCCAGAAAATCCTCCACCAGCCGTAGCGGCACGTGGGTACCGCCCTGGGCGGCAATCGGGAAGTAGCGCACCGGCTTCCCGTCATGCATCAACGCGATCGTGATCATCTCATCGCTGCTGTTGCCGCCACGGAAGTAGACCGCCTGCAGCGTCGAGCCGTCGGGCACGGTCAGGGTGAGCGAGTCGTCGATGACCACGAGGGTCTCGAATCCGGCTCCCTTGAACGCGAACAGGCCTTGCAGAAATCGCGGTGTGCTGCTGTCACTCATGAGGTCTCAGGGCACCTTTCAGTAGACGTCACGCACGTAACGTTTATCGGCGGCAAGGGCTTTCACATATGCCTCGGCGCTGGGGCCGGACAACTTACCGTGTTCGGCGACGACCCGGGTCAGCGCGTCGTCGACATCGCGGGCCATGCGTGTCCGATCGCCGCACACGTAGAAGTGCGCACCGTCGGACAGCCATCGCCAGAGCTGCTCACCGTGCTCAATCATCCGGTCCTGCACATAGACTTTCGACTTCTGATCGCGGGAGAATGCGACGTCGAGCCGGTCCAACGACCCGTCGGCGAGCATCGTCTCGAGTTCGTCGCGGTAGTAGAAGTCGGTGGCCGCGTGCTGCTCCCCGAAGAACAACCAGTTCGGCCCACGATGACCCAGTAGCCGACGGTGATGCAGGAACCCGCGGAACGGAGCGATGCCGGTACCCGGGCCGACCATGATCATCGGGGCGTCCGGATCCTCGGGCGGCGAGAAGCCGGCATTGCGCTGCACCCAGATTCGGATGTCATCGTCGGCGGCGTGGTCGGCGAGGTAGGTCGAGCAGACGCCGTGGCGCGGGACGCCGTGCAGGTTGTAGCGCACTGCCGACACGGTCAATTGGACCTCGTCGGGGCTCTCCAGCGGACTCGACGAGATCGAGTACTGCCGGGGAGTCATCGGTGCCAGCTTCGACAGCCAGTCGGTCGCCGAAGCACGCATCGGGAACGTGGTGAGCAGGTCGGCGATCTGCCTGCCCCACAGCCAGTCGTCGAGTTCGGACTTGTTCTCCGGCGCCAGCATCGACCGCAGATCCGCCGATGCTGCCCGGTCGCAGACGAATTCGAGGACACCGGGGCTGATCTTCGCGATCTCGAGACGCTCACGCAGGGCAATATCCAACGGCATGTCGTCCCCGCCGACGGTGACCACCGTGTCGGCGTCGAGCCCCGAGGTCTCCAGGAACGCCTCGACAAGTGGTGGGCTGTTGCGCGGCCACACCCCGAGGGCATCGCCGGCATCGTAGGTCAGAGTGTTCTCGGGCAGCGCGAAACCGAACTGCCGCACATCCTTTGCTGATCCGTCGCCACTGAGGCGGGTGTTCCGGACCAGCGAGGTCACCAGCGGGTTCTTACGACCGTAGGAGATCGGCGCGGCCGGCGCCGGCGGAGCTTCCGCAGGGGCGCTCGCCGACGGCAGCGCGGTGGCCAGTTCACCGGACACGGCGTCGAGCCAGCCCTGTGCCGTCGACTCGAAATCGGGTTCGCAGTCGACCCGGTCGAGGAGACGAGTGGCTCCCAGTTCGGCCAGCCGGTCGTCGAGTTTGCGTCCGAAGCCGCAGAATTCGTCGTAGCTGGGATCGCCGAAGGCCAGCACCCCGTACCGCACGCCGCTCAACGGTGGGACATCGTCGCCGGACAGTTGGTCCCAGAAGGATGTGGCATTGTCCGGGGGATCGCCGTCTCCGGTGGTGGAGGTGACGATCAGTACCGTGCTCTCCGGGGTGAGGGACGCCAGTCCGGCCTCGTCGAGAGTTTTGGTGGCGGCCGAATAACCCTGCGCGGCCAGCGATTGCGCGACCGTCGGCGCGTAGTCCTCGACGGTACCGGTCTGCGATGCCCAGAGCACCTCGACGGTCGGTGCGGAAGCCTGTTCCTCCGGCGCTGCTGTCAGCGGCCCGCCCGTGGTGGACGTCGATCGTGAGAATGCCCCGGCGAGAACACCATTCACCCAGGCGCGATTCTGTTCGGACAGCGGCGCCTCCGGCGGCAGCAGCGGTACGCCTGCGACCGACGCCTCGCTCTGCAGACCGGCCAGCACGCCTGCCACATAGGCTTGTTCGGTGCTCGATAGTGCAGGCGGCGTGATGGCCGAAAGCCCCAGGGTCACAGCAAGAGACGACGCCGGGACATCGGCCCGGGCCTGCGCCGATGCGGGTGTATCAGAGGTCGGCGCTGCGGCGACCTTCTCCAATGCCACGGCACTGACCTTGAACTCCGGTTGCAGCGACGCCGGGTCGACGGCGTCGTTGGTGACGGCGTTGATGGTGACGTCAGCACCGAACATGTCGCTCCAGTGAAACGGGGCAAAGCAGTTGCCGGGGCGTACGCGGTCGGTGAGGACTGCAGGCAGCACCGCGGCACCACGCCGCGAGCGGACGCGCACCGAATCCCCTTCGGCCACATCGAGAGCGGCCGCATCGTCGGGGTGGATCTCGACGAACGGTGACGGGTTGAGTTTGTTGAGTTTGGCCACCCGCCCGGTCTTGGTCATGGTGTGCCACTGGTGCGGCAGCCGTCCGGTGTTGAGGACCAGGGGGAACTCGTCGTCGGGCATCTCGGCGGGCGGAAGGCATGGTCGGGCGTGGAAGATCGCCCGCCCGCTCGGGGTGGGGAAGACGAACTCCGGTGTGGTGCCGTCGGCCCGCACCACCTTGGTCTGGCTACGGCCGTCGTTGAGGTAGCGGATCGGGTGGCGGTCGGCGTCGTCGTCGGGCGGGCACGGCCACTGCAGCGCGGTCTCGCGGAGACGCGCATAGCTGGCACCGCGAATGTCCCACCCGGTCTTGGGATTCCAGAAACGCTTGATCTCCTCGAACACCTCTTCGGCCGATCCGAAGGAGAATCCTTCGCCGTATCCCATCTCGGTGGCGATCCGGCAGATCAGTTGCCAGTCGGGTAGCGCGTCGCCGGGTGGCGCGACGGCGGGCTGGAAGAGGGTGAGGTTGCGTTCGGAGTTGATCATCACCCCGTCGGACTCGGTCCACAGGGTGGCAGGCAGTGCGACGTCGGCGTATGGCAGGGTCTCGTTCTCGGCGAACACATCCTGCACCACCACCAGCTCACAGCGCTGCAATGCGTCGATGACCCGCGACCGATTGGACACGCTGGCAATGGGATTGGTGCAGATGATCCAGCAGGCCTTGATCTTGCCGTCGGCCATCTGGTCGAACATGTCGATGGTGCCGGTCCCGACCTCACTGCGCAGGGTGCCGCGTGGCACCTCCCAGGTGTCCTCGCAGAAGTCACGGTCGGCCTCGGAGATCACCGCCCGCTGGCCGGGCAAACCCGGCCCCATGTAACCCATTTCGCGTCCGCCCATCGCGTTGGGCTGTCCGGTGAGCGAGAAGGGGCCACTGCCGAGGCGGCAGATCGCGCCGGTGGCCAGGTGCAGATTGATCAGCGCGTTGGTATGCCAGGTGCCGTGGATCGACTGGTTGAGTCCCATTGTCCAGCAACTCATCCAGTTCGTGGATTCGCCGATCCACGTTGCGGCCGTGCGGATGTCGGCCTCGGGGATGCCGGTGGTCTCGCTGACGAATGCTGGCGTGTACTCGGAGACGAACTCCTTGGTCGCGGTGAAACCCTCGGTGTAGCTCTCGACGAAGTCGTGATCGACGTTGTCGGCCTCGATCAACAGGTGCAGCAGACCGTTCAGCAGGGCGAGGTCGGTGCCGGGTTTGACCTGCAGGTAGAGGTCGGCCTTGGCCGCGGTGGCGGTGCGTCGTGGATCGATGACGACCAGCTTCGCGCCTGCCTTGACCCGTTCCATCATGCGCAGGAACAGGATCGGATGACAGTCGGCCATGTTGGAGCCGATCACGAAGAACAGGTCGGCGTGTTCGAAGTCCTGATAGGAGCCGGGTGGGCCGTCGGCGCCGAGGGACTGCTTGTAGCCGGTGCCTGCGCTGGCCATGCACAGTCGCGAGTTGGATTCGATGTTGATGCCGCGCAAATAGCCCTTGGTGAACTTGTTCGACAGGTACTGTGCCTCGGTCGACATCTGGCCCGACACGTACACCGCAACCGAATCCGGGCCGTGCTCGTCGGCTATCGCCCGCATCCGGCGTGCGGCGAAGGAGATCGCCTCGTCGATTCCGACCGACTCCCGGTCGGTGTCCCGGCTGGTCCGGATCGACGCCTTCTCCATCCGTCCCGGCGCGGCCAGCATGTCCGACGTGGTCGATCCCTTGGTGCACAACCGCCCGAAGTTCGTCGGATGGTCCTTACGTCCGGTGGTCTTGGTGACCAGCGGAAGTCCTGCGCCGTCGGGCGTCGACACGTGCAGCACCATCCCGCACCCCACCCCGCAGTAAGCACAGAGCGAGTCGACGGTGGAGGTCGCGGGCATGACTCCATGGTTGGAGCCGATTGTTTCCGATGCCATGAATGCGCGTTACCGGTCGATCACATGGTTCTCACACGGGCTGGTCGCGACTGTGAGTCGCGCAGACCCGCGGAGGTGAGCCGCGCGACGATCAGATCGGCCACCCGCGAGTCCGCGCCGATCGGTGCGGCAACGCCGTCGGCGCCATACTCGCTCAGGCGGGAGTGAAACAACCCGGGCGCCAACAGGTATGCGGCGATGAAGACCCGACGCCGCCGTGACCTGCGCGTCGCCGACACCACGTCGGGGACGCGCGGGGTCGCGGTGGCGACATAGCCGACCGACACGTCGTCGTCGATCAGCTCTCCGAGCTGACGAGCGGCGGTCTCGACGTCGGCCAGCGCGAGCGGGTCCGACGATCCGGCGGCGGCCATGACCACGGCGTCACCATCGCGCCAGCCTGCGGCGCGCAGTCGCTCGAGCATCAGCACCGCGAGCATCGGGTCGGGGCCCATGTTGTCGCACAATGTGACCCGCTGATGGCCACTGGCCTCGATGTGCTCCGGGATGTCGCGTCGGACGTGGTATCCGGCGGCAAGAAAGGCAGGCACGATGATCGCCGGTCCCGGGGTCTGCGCGAGCAGTTCCGACGGTGACGGACCGAGAACGTCGACGAAAGCCACGCGGGTCGTCCCCACGCGCTCCCCCACGAGTTCGGCGATGCGTCCGACGGTCGAGACTCCCGCAACCGAGCGGGTGCCGTGTGCCACGAGGATGGGTTGCGGACGGGTGGCAGCGGTGTGTTCAGGCTTCATCGGAATCGTTCTCGTCATATTCGAGGTCGACAGCCAAGCGGTATCCACGCTTGACCACCGTCTGGATCATTTTCGAATCGCCCAGCGCCGAGCGCAGTCTGGTGACCGCCATCTCGACGGCGTGGGTGTCGGTGCCTCCGCCGGGGAGTTCGTCGAGCATCGCCTTGCGCGAGATGACTTGTCCCGGAACACGATGCAGCACGCGCAGTAGCGCCATGCTCGAACCCGTCACCGAGTGAAAGCAGCCGTCGACGACGACGCCCGACGCCCGAAGGCTCAGGTCGTGCCCGGCGACGCGGAGCACACTCGCACGACGCGGCAGTTCCTCGGCGATCAGTCTGACGAGCGCACCGAGACGAAAGCGGGCGGGCTGCACCGTGGGAACCTGCAGCGCATGCAGGGGCCCCGCAGTCACATTGCCGACGCACATCGCAGGTACCGCGGTGCGCATGGCGTGCAGCAATGGTTCGAGTGCACCGGTGCGATGCGCCTGACCGAGCATCGACGCCACCGCAGGCGCGCTGGTGAACGTCACGGCGTCGAGGTCGCGGTTGATGACGGCGTCGATCATCCGAGCCATCGGGTCGGTGTCGTCCGGCGGAGTCCAGCGGTAGACCGGAACCGGGACGACCTCGGCACCCGCCTCGCGCAGCACGTCGCACAGGTCGGGTAGCGGCTCCCAACTCGTCGTCGCACCGTGGAGCTGTACGGCGACCCGCAGTCCCGCGACTCCCTCGTCGAGTAGCTCGCGAATGAGCTCGCTCGACGACTCGCTGGGTGGCGACCACTGCTCACGCAGGCCGGCCGCACGAATGGCGCCCTTGGCCTTGGGACCTCTCGCGAGCAGCCGAACCCCACCGAGTGTGTCCACGAGGTCGTCGGCGAGTCCCCACCCGTCAGCCGCCTCGACCCAACCCCGGAATCCGATTCCGGTGGTCGCCACCATGACGTCTGGCGGTTCTTTGAGGATCGACTCGGTGGCACGCTCAAGCTCGTCGTCGTCGATGAGCGGGATGATGCGAATGGCAGGGGCATGGATGACCTCGGCGCCACGACGTGTGAGCAGAGCGGCGAACTCGTCGGCTCGCCGCGCCGCTGTGATGCCGACGGTGAAGCCGGTCAGGGTCTTGTCCGGAGTCGCCGTGACAGTGGGTGAGTCGGAGGGTGTCATCGGGTATCGCTGATCTCGATGATCCCGATCTCGACCGTGCCGTCGACCACCCGCACCGGATACGTCTGCAGGGCCTGTGACTCATCGTCGAGGCACGCACCGGTATCGAGCGAGAACACCTGCTTGAGCAGCGGCGATGCGACGGTGGGCTCGCCGTTCCTGTCGCCGATGAGCCCGCGCGACATCACCGCAGCCCGACCGAAGGGGTCGATGTTGTCGACGACGCGCAGTGTGTCCTCACCATCGGACAGGCGGAACACCGCGACCTGCGTGCCGCCGACGAGTGCAGCGACACCACGGCCGACGGTCAATTGGTCGAGGGCGCACACCGGCACCCAGGTGCTTACGGCGTCGTCCAACGCGGTCATGGTGGTGTCTCCTTGAATCGTGTGGGCGTTCCGAGCAGCACCGGGACCTTGCGGCCCGACGAGTCGTCGAAGGCGATGGTCGGGTCGGGAGTCTCCGGGGCGTTGACAAAGGACACGAAGCGACGCAGTTTGTCCTCATCGTCGAGCACTGCGGCCCATTCGTCGCGGTAGCCGTCAACGTGCCTGGCGACCGCATCCTCGAGGTCGCCTCCGATACCCAGGATGTCGTCGCAGACGATCTCCCGCAACCGATCGAGCCCTCCGTCGAAGCTCTCCTGCCACGGCGCGGTGCGCTGCAACCGGTCGGCGGTCCTGACGTAGAACATCAGGTAGCGGTCGATGTAGCGCACCAGCGTCTCGTCGTCGAGTCCGGAGGCGAGAAGCTTTGCATGCGCTGGACTCTGGCCGCCATTTCCGCCGACGTAGAGGTTCCAACCATTCTCGGTCGCGATCACGCCGACGTCCTTGCCGCGTGCCTCAGCGCACTCGCGGGCACACCCCGACACACCGAGCTTGATCTTGTGTGGTGAGCGCAACCCGCGATAGCGATGTTCGAGACGGACCGCCATCGCCACCGAATCCTGCACGCCGTAGCGACACCAGCTCGAACCGACGCAGCTCTTCACCGTCCGCAGGCTCTTGCCGTAGGCGTGGCCCGATTCCATCCCGGCGTCGACGAGCCGACGCCAGATCTCGGGAAGCTGCTCGACGCGCGCACCGAACATATCGATGCGCTGACCACCGGTGACCTTGGTGTAGAGGCCGAAATCCTTGGCGATCTGACCGATCGTGATCAGCTGATCCGCGGTCACCTCGCCACCGGGCATCCGCGGAACGACCGAATAGGTGCCGTTCTTCTGCAGATTGGCCAGGAAGTGGTCGTTGGTGTCCTGCAGCGCGGCCTGCTCGCCGTCGAGGATGTGATCGCTCGACGTCGAGGCCAGGATCGACGCGACGGTCGGCTTGCAGATCTCGCAGCCACTCCCGGTCCCGAAGCGGGCGATCAACTCGGAGAAGGTGCGGATTCCGGTTGCCGCCACGATCGAGAACAGTTCGGCACGCGACTGTGTGAAGTGAGCACACAGCGCCTTGGACAACTCGACGCCGGAGTCGGCGAGGAGTCTGGTGATCGACGGCACGCAACCACCACACATGGTGCCCGCCGACGTGCACCCCTTGATGTCGGCGACCGAGCACGCACCGTCGGCGATGGCCGAGCAGATCGCTCCCTTGGAAACGCCGTTGCACGAACAGATCTCGGCGTCGTCGGGCAGTGCCGACAATCCGATCCCGCCGCCTTCACCTGCCGCCGGCGCGATCAGCGACGACGGATCGCCCGGAATCTCGCGCCCCACCATCGGTTTCAGCATCGCGTAGGCGTCGGCATCACCGACGAGGATGCCGCCGAGCAGGGTCGACGCGTCGTCGGAGAGCACGAGCTTCTTGTACGTACCCGCGACGGGATCGGAGTAGACGATCTCGAGTGCGTTCTCGGTGACACCCATCGCGTCGCCGAAGCTCGCGACGTCGACGTCGAGCAGTTTCAGCTTCGTCGACATGTCGGCGCCGGGGAACGTCGCCTCGGCGGCACCGAGGATGCCGTCCGCCGCGATCTCGGCCATCGTGTAGCCGGGAGCGACCAGGCCGTAGCAGCGACCCTCGACCGCGGCGACCTCACCGATCGCCCAGATCGACGAATCGCTTGTGCGACAGCCGGTATCGGTGATGATTCCGCCCCGCTCACCGACGTCGAGGCCGGCCTGTCGACCGAGCGCGTCCTGTGGTCGGACACCCGCGGAGAACACCACGAGCGCGGCGTCGAGGATGGTCCCGTCCGACAGGGTGACCGCCAGGGAACCGTCTTCGGCGTCGGCGATGGCCGTCGTCGACACCCCGGTGTGCACATGCAGACCGAGGTCGCCGACGAGCGATGCCAGCAACGCACCGCCGCCCTCGTCGACCTGCAGTGGCATCAGTCGGGGCGCGAATTCGACGATGTGCGGCGTCATTCCGAGCAACCGGAGTGCGTTGGCTGCCTCGAGTCCCAGCAGCCCGCCGCCGACCACCACACCGGGCGCACCCGGTCCGGCAGTCTCGGCGGTTGCGCGGATGGCGTCGAGGTCGGCAAGGGTGCGGTAGACGAAGCTACGCGCATTGTCCTTGCCGTCGACCGGTGGGACGAACGGGTACGAGCCGGTGGCGAGAACTACTGTGTCGTAGTCGATCTCGTTGCCCGCCGAAGTGGTGATCCGACGTTGCTCGCGGTCGATGGTGGTGGCGGACTCGCCGAGTCGGAGCTCGACGAGGCCGTCTCCGGCGTAGGTGTTGTCGGGCAGCGACATCGACGCTGAGTCCCACGACCCGACGTAGCTCGACAGCCCGACCCGGTCATAGGCAGCGACCGGTTCTTCGCTCAGCACGATCACCCGGTACTGGTTCGCGGTGTCGCGTTCGCGGAGTTCCTGTACGAATCGGTGGCCGACCATGCCGTGGCCGACGACCACACAGGTGCGCGTGTCCATCGTTGGCGCCGAATCCATTTCGGGGGTCACTTCGCGGGTTCCGCTGCCGGGATGGTGGCCGCGGGAGCGTCGTCGACGACCGTCGAATCGACCGCGATGTCGGTGGTCTCGCGCTCCTCGAGCACGATCTCGCGTCGAGCGTAAAAGACCCAGGTGATGATCGCGGCGATCACATAGAAGCCGAGGAACACCCAGAAGGCAACCGTCGCAGACTGATTGGCCTTGTAGCTCGAACGCAGCACCAGGTTGATGCCGACGCCGCCGAGTGCACCGACCGCACCCGCGATACCGATGAGCGCACCGGACATCTTGCGCGACCAGACCACATGGCCCATCGTGTCGAGGCCGGTGAGGTTGCGCGCCTTGTGCTCGAAGACGGTCGGAATGATCTTGTAGACCGAACCATTGGCGATTCCCGAGATTAGGAACAGCAGGATGAATCCGACGATGAATCCGATCAGCTGAGCGGTACCGATCTTGTGATGTGCGTGTGCGTCGGCAGCCATTCCGGAGATCACCAGCACCGACGCCGACGCGATCATCGCGAGGAAGCACACGAAGGTGATGCGGCCACCACCGAAGCGATCGGCGAGCTTGCCACCGTAGGGACGCGCAATGGAACCGAGAAGCGGTCCGATCCAAGCGATTTGGGCTGCAGCGAGTGCGGCATTACCGACGCCGGACGACTTGAAGCTGATCTGCAGGACCTGCGAGAAGGCAAAGCTGAAGCCGATGAACGAGCCGAACGTGCCGATGTAGAGAAGCGAGATCAACCACGTGTCGCGGTACTTCAGGCAATCGACCATGGAGCGGTAGCTCGACGTCTGGTGGTCGAGGTTGTCCATGTAGATCGCGGCACCGATGGCGGCGAATGCGAGGGCGACGAGGTAGATGGCGCACACGATCTCCGGCTTGTCGGACGCCAACCAGATGACCAACAGCCCGATCAACTGGATCACCGGGACACCGATGTTGCCGCCGCCTGCGTTGAGTCCCAGTGCCCAGCCCTTGAGGCGGTGCGGGAAGAACGCGTTGATGTTGGTCATCGACGACGCGAAGTTGCCGCCGCCGAGGCCGGTGAGCGCTGCGGCAAAGAGGAACCAACCGAACCCGAACTTGCCCGGATTCATCATCAGTATCAACACGAGGGTGGTCGGGATCAGCAGCACGATTGCCGAGAAGATGGCCCAGTTACGGCCACCGAACTTGGCAGTTGCCTGGGTGTAGGGAATGCGCAGGCAGGCACCGACGAGGGTGGCCGTTGCCGTGATGGCGAACTTCTGGTCGAGGCTGATGCCGTACTTCGGCGACATGAACAGCACCATCACCGAGAACAGCGACCAGATGGAGAAGCCGATGTGCTCACAGATGATCGACCAGACCAGGTTGCGCTTGGCGATCTGTGCGCCGCCGGCGTCCCAGGCCTGCCGGTCTTCCGGGTCCCATCCGGTGATGTGGTGTTTACGGGTGTACGCATAACTCATGGGGGGTGCCGCTTCCTGCGATGGGGCTGAGGTGTCGCGACAATCGGCGGCGCGACGTGATGTGTCTACGACGATAGGAAGCGGCTGTTGCAGAGAGTTTTCCGTGCGTGACCCCGCCGTCACAGTCTGCTCACCTGACGAGGCGGCGAGGTGTGAGAACTCTGCGGGGTACGAGAAGCGGGCTGTGAGAAGTCAGCGAGAAGACCGACTCGAGCAGTCGGGCGCAGCGTCGACTACCGGGCCGACGGCCCGTCGTAGCGCGACCTTACTTCTTCGGTGCGGGCTTTGCAGCGGGTGCGGGCTTGGCGTTGAGATCTGCCTCGATCATCGGCCAGGTGTCGTGGAGGTCCTGTTCCCAGTATGCCCAGGAGTGCGTCCCGCCTGATCGGGTCAGAACCTTGTTGGGAACGTGGAGCTGCTTCATGCGCGCAACCATCTGCTGGGTGCAGTTGTTGACCGCCGCCTCGATGACCCCTCCGAGCAGCACCTGGTTGGCGAGAGTGACCGGGTCGCCGTTGATCAGCGGCGAGTCGAGCCGATCGTATTGGCCGGGCAGTCCCGTGCCGCTTGTCATGTACACCTTCGTGCCGCGCAGCTTGGCCGCGTTCAGGTAGGGGTCGTTCGCTTGCCACCCCGGGCCGCCCGGGACGCCCCACATGTTCACGATGTTTCCGCGTCCGCGATCACCCACGACCATCCGAATGTATTGCAGCCCAAGCGGATCGCTGGTTCGCGCACATCCACTGTAGGCCGCGACAGCCTTGTAGAGCTTGGGCTCCGCGATTGCGAGATTGAGCACCGACGTACCGGCCATCGAGATGCCGGCTATCGCGTTGGCCTTGGTGGTCTTGAACTCCTTGTCGATCAGCGGCGGAAGTTCTTTGGTCAGGAATGTCTGCCACTTGTTGCGGCCGAGGACCGGATCATCGCGCTGCCAGTCGGTGTAATACGAGAATGCACCGCCGATCGGGGTGACCACGTTGACGTTCTTGTCGGCAAAGAACTGTGCATACGACGTCTTGGCGGCCCAGGTTGCCGAATCCTCGCCTCCGCCTGCGCCATTGAGCAGGTAGAGGGTGGCTACCGGCTTACTGGTGTCCTTCGGATGCAGCACCGTGACCGGGATCGCCTTGTTCATCGACGCCGAGTAGACGATCAGCGTCGACTGCAGCGGCGTGTCATGCACGACGGTCTGGATGCTCGACGGGGGCGGAACGGGCGTCGGGTCGGCTGCGGCAATGCCGCTCATCGTGGCGGCACCGACGATCACAGCCGCGAGCGCGGTCAGAGCCGTCGCACACCGAACTCCACGAAGTCGCACCATCAGCCCCTTTAGTCACATCAATAACAACAGCCTCAAATGCTACTGCCGTGCGCCGAGCGTCGCCAAATGCTCAGTGGGGTCGTTAGGCAGTTGTGACCACGGCATACGCCGATCGCGCCCTATCCGGCGTCGTTACTCATCGAACTTCGGCGACAGCCTCATCCGCCGCGGCCGAAAGTAGGGGAAGGATTCTTTCCCCTAGTTCCTGCACCCCGCGAAGGCGGCGCCGACCGGCCCGGCGGCGCCAGCAACCCCCTCCTCGACGCTCCCCACGCGCCGTCGAACTCTTCCCCGACTTGTCGACGCTTCCCCGCGCAACTTCTCGAGAAAGGGCACGAAACCCGCGGAAGGATTCTTTCCCCTACTTCCTGCGCCCCGCGCGGCCCACACCGACCGGCCCGACGGCGCCAGCAACAGACTCACCCCACACAGCCGAAAGTAGGGGAAGGATTCTTTCCCCGACTTGTCGACGCTTCCCCGCGCAGCTTCCCGAGAAAAGGCACGAAACCCACGGAAGGGTTCTTTCCCCTACTTCCCGCGCCCCGCGAGGAGCAGCACCGACCGGCCCGACCGCGCCGGCAACACACCTCCTCGACGCTCCCCGCGCACCATCGAACTCTTCCCCCACTCTCCAACGCTTCCCAGCGCGCATGCGGTGATGACAACTCCTCGCAAACTCTATAGACTATTTTTAATAGACACGGATCGAAGGAGTTCTCATGACCAGCACGCTGAGCGTCGAAGAAGAAGCCATCATCAAGACCGTTCGCGACTTCGTCGACAAGCAGGTCCGGCCGGTGGTGCGGGAGTTGGAGCACTCGAACACCTACCCCGACGACCTCATCGAGCAGATGAAGGAGATGGGCATCTACGGGCTCGCCATCCCCGAGCCGTACGGTTTCGCCCAGGTCTCCATGCCCTGCTACGCGCGGGTGACCGAAGAACTCGCCCGCGGCTGGATGAGTCTCGCGGGCGCGATGGGCGGGCACACCGTCGTCGCCAAGCTTCTCCTGACCTTCGGCACCGAGGAGCAGAAGGAGAAGTACCTGCCCCGTATGGCGACCGGCGAGATCCGCGCGACCATGGCGCTGACCGAACCGGGTGGCGGCTCCGACCTGCAGGCCATGCGCACCAGCGCCATCCGTGAGGGCGACGAGTACGTGATCAACGGCTCCAAGACGTGGATCTCCAACGCCCGCAAGTCCGATCTGGTCGCGCTGCTCTGCAAGACCGACCCCAAGGCCGAGCCCGCGCACACCGGCGTCTCGATCCTCCTCGTCGAGAAGGTGCCCGGTTTCGAGGTCTCCAAGGACCTGCCGAAACTCGGCTACAAGGGCGTCGAGAGCTGCGAGCTGAACTTCACCGATGCGCACGTGCCCGCCGACGCCGTGCTCGGCGGCGTCGAAGGCAAGGGCTTCGCCCAGATGATGAAGGGCCTCGAGGTGGGACGCATCCAGGTCGCCGCGCGAGCCACCGGCGTCGCACGGGCCGCCCTTCGACGACGCACTGAGCTACGCGCAAGACCGCGAGAGCTTCGGCTTACCGATCTGGAAGCACCAGGCCGTCGGCAACATGCTCGCCATGATGGGGACCAAGCTCTCCGCGGCCCGCAGCCTGCTGTTCGACGCCGCCGACCGCGTCGGCACCGGGCAACGCGCCGACATGGAGGCAGGCATGGCCAAGCTCTTCTGCTCGGAGACCGCGATGGAGATCGCACTCGATGCGGTTCGCATCCACGGCGGCTACGGCTACTCCACCGAATACGACGTCGAACGGTACTTCCGCGACGCACCGCTGATGATCGTCGGCGAGGGCACCAACGAGATCCAGCAGAACGTCATCGCCAAGCAGCTCGTGAAGCGCGGCGGACTCGACATCTGATCTGATCACCACACCCGAATATCACCGCGGAGGTGAGAGCATGCTCCCCCTGTCCGGAGTGACGGTCCTGTCGCTCGAACACGCTGTCGCAGCACCGTTTGCGACTCGACAGCTCGCCGACCTCGGCGCGCGCGTGATCAAGGTGGAACGTCCGGGCACCGGCGACTTCGCCCGCGCCTATGACGAATCCGTCGACGGTCTCGCCAGCTACTTCGTCTGGCTCAACCGCTCCAAGGAGTCCATCGCACTCGACGTGAAATCGGAGTCGGGCGCAAAAATGTTGCACGAGTTGGCCGATCGCGCTGACGTGATCGTCCAGAACCTCGGGCCGGGCGCGGCGGAGCGGCTCGGCCTCGGCGCCGACGCGGTGCGGGCGCGCGATCCACGCAAGATCGTGCTCTCGATCACCGGGTGGGGCAGCACCGGTCCGTGGGCTGATCGCAAGGCGTATGACCTTCTGGTGCAATGTGAAACGGGCCTGGTATCGATGACCGGGACTCCCGACGACGTCGCCAAGGTCGGTGTCTCCGTCGCCGACATCGCTGCCGGGATGTACGGATTCTCCGGAGTGCTCGCGGCGCTCTATCAACGCCAGATCACCGGCGAGGGCGCCACCCTTGAGGTCTCACTGTTCGAGGCACTGAGTGAGTGGATGGGCCAGCCGGCACACTTCACGCAGGGAGCGGGTCGCCAACCGGGACGCTTCGGCGCGGCGCACGCCACCATCTCGCCGTACGGGCCATACGCCGCCGCGGACGGACACGTCTTCCTCCTCGCCATCCAGAACGAGCCGGAGTGGCAACGACTGTGCGAGAACGTCTTCGACGACGCCGCTCTCGCCGATGACCCGCGGTTCGCGTCGAACACGCTGCGCGTGGCCAACCGTGACGCCGTCGACGCCGCGGTGACCGAGCACTTCGGTCGCATGACGACCGACGAACTCACTGCTCGGCTCCAGCAGGCGAAGATCGCCTTCGGCGGCGTCAACACCGTCTCGGAGTTCCTCGACCATCCGGTGCTGGCGGGCCGTGACCGCTGGCGCAGCGTCGACACCGAGCGCGGACCGACACGAGCTCTGTTGCCGCCCATCGGATTCGGCGACGAAGCGCGGATGGACCCGGTTCCGGCACTCAGAGCCGACAGCATCACGATCGCCCGCGAGTTGGGCGCGACCGACGACGACATCGACGCGCTCCTCTCGTCGGGAGTGCTCGATACACCCACACAGAAGACCGGAACCGCACAGGGAGGCACCTCGTGACCGACACCGCGACCACCACGTTGAGCAGTTACGTCGAGAACTGGACGCCGCAGCCCGTCGTCGAGACCGACGGCCTCGATCCCGCTCAGGCGTCACGATTGGCAGCGACCCTCGATCTGGACGACTCCTTCAGCGCAGATTCACCACTCCCGATGACCTGGCAGTGGATCTACTTCTCCGAGTGGCCCCCCACCGGTGAACTCGGCCCCGACGGCCATCCGACGGACGGCCACTTCCTGCCACCGATCCCCGACCGACGTCGCATGTTCGCCGGGTCGTCGATCCGCATCTCCGAGCCACTCCGCCTCGGTACACCCACACAGAAACGAACAAGTCTGCACGCGGTCACCGAAAAGCACGGCCGCACAGGCGACATGCTGTTCGTGACCGTACGGTCGGAGTACCTCCAGGGCGATCGGACGGCACTCATCGAGGATCAGGACCTGGTGTACCGCAGCGACTCCGGCTCGTCGCGCCCGTTTGAGCGCGAGGCCGAGCAGCTCGGCCCGACGGACGCGGCGTGGACCGCGGAACCGACGCCCAGCGCTCCCCTGCTGTTCCGCTACTCGGCGCTCACATCGAACGCACACCGCATCCACTACGACCAGCCGTACGTGACGCAGGTCGAGGGCTATCCCGATCTCGTGGTTCTCGGCCCACTTCTCGCGACCTACCTGGCCGAGCTGGTGCGGGAGAGGTCTGGACAATCGTTGCGCAGCTTCGACTTCCGACTCCGCAAGCCCCTGTTCCTCGGCGACACCTTCCGCATCGAGGGTCGACCCTCGGGCGACGATGGTGACGTCGAGCTGCAGATCATCAGTGGTGCCGACACGGTGCACGTCACCGGGCGGGGTGCGCTGGCATGAACGTCGATCTACTCCGTGCCGCCCGGACCCTTCTGTTCGTTCCGGGAAACCGCCCCGACCGCTTCGCGAAAGCCGAGGCGGCGGGCGCCGATGTCGTCGTGATCGATCTCGAGGATGCGGTCGCTCCCGACGACAAGGATGCCGCGAGATCCGATGTCGCCCAGTGGTTGTCGGACGGGCACGCCGCCGTTGTCCGGATCAACGGCGCAGACACGCAATGGTTCGATGATGACGTCGCCATGCTCGGCGCTGTGGGCATCAACCACGCAGCCGAGGCAGGAGCAATGATCGCCAAAGCCGAAGCGTCGGAAATCGTTTCGAGGGTCGCCACGGCGTCGAACGCACCGGTCATCCCGCTCATCGAAACCGCGGTCGGTGTGCTCAACGCGCCAGGTATCGCCGCGACACCCGGTGTCGCACGGATCGCGTTCGGCGCCATCGACTTCGCAGCCGAACTCGGCGTCGACCCCGACGACCGCGAGGCCCTACTCCACGCACGGTCGACGCTGGTGCTGGCGTCAGCGGCGGCACGGGTCGCATCGCCAGTTGACGGGGTCACGACGGCGCTACGCGACGCCGAGAAGCTCACCGACGACGTCGGATACGCCGCACGAATCGGTTTGCGCGGCAAGCTCTGCATTCATCCGAGCCAAGTCGCTGCGGTGCACGACCGACTCGCACCGACCGATGATGAGGTCGCGTGGGCACGGCGGATCGTCGACGCCACGCGTGCCGACGGATCGGCCGTCGCGGTCGACGGCCACATGGTCGATCCCCCCGTCGTCGCACGTGCGCAGCAGATCCTCGCCGCGGTCCGGTCATGACCAGCGGTGCTGTCAGAATGGTGCCCGTGCAGGAGTATCACGAAACAGCCCGTACCTCCGACGGCACCCGCCTGGCCGTACAGGTACGCGGGAGCGGACCGGTGTTGCTCCTCCTACCCGGTCAGTCCAACAACCATCACTGGTGGGACCGCACCCGCAACGACTTCGCGCGCCACCGCACCACCGTCACCTTCGACTACCGCGGCACGGGCGCAAGCGATTCCCCCGACGGCGACTACAGCACGCAGTTGTTCGCGCAGGATGCGCTCTCGGTGCTCGATGCGTTGTCGATCGGCCGATTCGACATCTACGGCACATCCATGGGCGGGCGCACCGCGCAGTGGATCGCCATCTCCGCACCGCATCGCGTCCGCAGACTCGTCCTCGGCTGCACCACTCCCGGGGGAAGCCATGCGCGAGAACGTGATCCGGAGGTCCGTCGCGCACTGGCGGGTCCGGATGCCACGCAGGTCATGACCGACCTGATGTACACGCCCGAATGGCAAGCGGCCAACCCCGGGCCGTACACGGTTCTCGGTGACCCGACGATGACACCGCGTGCACGACGACAACACCTGCGCGCCAGCGACTCTCACGATGCGTGGGACCACCTGCCGGAGATCACCGCGCCAACCTTCATCCTCCACGGCTCCGACGACAGATTCGCACCGGTCGTCAACGCCGAGATTCTGGCGTCGGCCATACCCGACGCCAGGACACACGTCTTCGACGGCGCCCGGCACGCGTACTTCGACGAGTGTCGTGCAGAGGCCAGTCCGCTGGTGATGAATTTCCTCGACGACTCGGCGAGCTAGTCGTCGGCACGAAGGCGTTCGGCGAGTTCGACGAGAGCGTCTGTCGCCGAGAACAATTCAGACCTCCGACGCTCCGACATTGCGTCGATTCCCACTGCGAGCATGTCGACGTGTTCGCGCACCCGCTCCTGCATGTAGGCGGCACCCGAGTCGGTGATCGCGATGAGCGATGCCCGTCCGTCGGCTGGATCGGGACGACGCTCGACCATTCCCGAGCGTTCGAGCGAGCCGATGAGTGCGGTCATGGCGGGCTGGTTGACACCCTCGAGCGCGGCGAGACTCGTCGCGCGCCGCGGCCCCCAGCGCCACAAACTGAACAGCGTCGACGACCCGCCGATGCTCAGGTCCCTGGTTCTGCGTTCGAGCGCATCGGTCAACAGGTCGAACAGTCGGGTCGCGACCTCGACACTCGTCTCGCCCTCGCCCGCCATGCCCTCATCGTAGGCGGATTGCACAGAATCCGTAAGTCGTTGCCCGGGCCCCGGTCAGCCCGATGCCTTCCTCAGCGCCGCGCGGCGAGGAGGTGTCCCGCATTCCTGATGTGGTCGATCATCGCCACCCGTGCGGCCTCGCCGTCGCGAGCTCGCAACCCCGCGATGATCGCCCGATGATCGGCGGCCGACGCCTGCGGCCACCCGTCGACCGAGGCGAAGAACCGGCGCGGCGCGTAGTTGAGCGATCCCTTGATCATCCATGACAGCTTCGCGGAGTCGGCAGCCGAATAGATCGACCGGTGGAATTCATGGTTGAGTCGTTCCACCTCGTCGTAATCGGCTGTGTCAGCGGCATGTTCGAGATCGGCCTGGATCTTCTCGAGTGCGTCGAGATCGTCGTCGGACATCCGTGACGTCGCGCGCGCAGCCAATTCGCCTGCGAGGAGCGATTGCCCGACGAACACGTCCTCGATGTCGTTGGCGCTCAATGGCGCAACCATGAAACCGCGGCGCGGTTCGACGCGCAGCAGGCCTTCACTCTGCAGGGTGAGTAGTCCCTCACGCATCGGCGTCGCGGAGATGTCGAGTTCGGCTGCCATCGTCTCGGGGCGGATGAACTGTCCGGGCTCGAGTTGACCTGAGACGATCAGCTCGCGCACATGCTCGGCCGCCTCGTCGGACAGCCGAGGTCGTCGTCTCCGGGGACGTGCGGGAACCTCGGCACTCATGCCGAACAATATAGTCTATTGAGTTGGGCGCGGCGGTAACGTCGATGGGGTGCGTCTGACAACACTTCTCGCAACGGGTCTCGGTACCGCCGTAGCGGCAGCCGTCGGCAGCTTCGCATCTCGCTCGGCGCTGCAGTCGTGGTATCCGAAACTGAACAAGCCGTCGTACGTGCCACCCGATCTCGCGTTCCCGATCGTGTGGACGGCACTCTATGCCGACATCGCGGTGACATCGGCGATCAGCATCGACGATCTGAGTGAGCACGACGCCGCCGAGGCGAAGAAGTACATCGCAGCGCTCGGCACCAATCTGGCGCTCAACGCGGGCTGGAGCTGGCTGTTCTTCGGCGCGCACCGCCTCGGGGCGTCGGCGATCACCGCGTTGGCGCTGACGGCGAGCAGCGCCGACCTCGCGCGGCGTACGGCCAAGGTCTCACCCGCAGCGGGCGCCGCGCTGGCGCCGTATCCGCTGTGGTGCGGCTTCGCGACGAAGTTGTCGACGGACGTCTGGCGGCTCAATCGCGCGCAGCGTTGACAGCCCCGACGTCGCCGCTACCCGCGCAGTCGACCGGGGTCTTCGCGTCACTGTCGGTGCACAACTACCGCCTCTACTTCGGTGGCCAGGCCGTCTCGCTTGTCGGGACGTGGATGCAGGCCACGGCGCAGGCGTGGTTGGTGCTCACGCTCAGCGGGTCGTCGTCGATTCTCGGTCTGATCGTCGCGCTGCAGGCGTTGCCGATCCTGATCATCGGGCCGTATGCGGGGGTGGTCGCCGACCGCGTGGACCGGCGTCTGCTCATGATCTTTCTGCAGTCGATCATGGGTGTCCTCGCGCTGGTGCTGGCCATCCTCACGCTCGGCGGGTGGATCGCGGTGTGGCAGATCGCGATCCTCGCGCTACTCCTCGGACTCAACAACGCATTCGAGAATCCGGCGCGGCAGGCGTTCATCCATCAGATCGTCGGCGAATCACTGATCCGCAACGCGGTCACCCTCAACTCCGTCATGGTGAACGCCGCGCGAGCGATCGGGCCTGCGGTGGCAGGCGTGATCCTGGCCGCCGTCGGCGCCGGATGGTGCTTCGTCATCAACGCGACGAGTTTCGTCGCGGTGGTGGTCTCGCTGCTGGCGATGCGGACCACCGAGATCTCACACGAGATCCCCGTCCCCCGCGCCAAGGGACAGCTTCGCGAGGGACTGCGTTACGTCCGCAGCAAACCCATCCTGTGGGTGCCGCTGGTCATGATGGCGCTCGTCGGCACACTCGCGTATGAGTTCCAGGTGTCGCTTCCCGTTGCCGCCCGCGACGTCTTCGACGGCGGACCGCAGGCATTCGGGTTCATGACGTCGTCGATGGGAGTCGGCGCTGTCGTCGGCGGCCTCATCGTCGCCGCACGCGGCACCACGGGCCTGCGCACGCTGATCGTGACCGCAACCGGGTTCGGAATCACGATCGCGGTGACTGCGGCAGCACCCAGCCTGTGGCTGGCGATCGTCGCGCTGTTCTTCGTCGGCTGGCTCAGCGTGTCGTTCATGTCGACAGGCAATGCGACGCTCCAGCTCAACTCACGCCCCCAGATGCGGGGTCGGGTGATGGCGCTGTGGTCTGTCGCTTTCATGGGTTCGACGCCGATCGGCGGACCGTTGATCGGCGCGATCACGCAGGTGGCCGGGGCACGCACGGGACTCGCGGTCGGCGCGGCGTCGTGCTTCGTGGCAGCGGCGATCGGTCTCGTGGTGTGGCGGCGCACCCGCTGACCAGCAATTACCCGATTCGGCGCAAACCGGACGTCGATTAGGCCAGACAGCTGTCTCACAGCAAGAATCACAGGATCGGGGAGTACCGTTCCTCGATGCAACACACCATTTAGGGCGACTCAGGATCTACGGGCGCCGGGTTAACGGAGGGTGAGCAATCGTAAGCCAGCAGACGACGCCGCGACTGCCAGAACCCGAAGGTTCCCCCGAAAGCGACAAAGCAGACACGACGGTGCTGGCCGAAAAGCCGACGCTTACCGAGAAGCCGACGCTGACCGAGAAGCCCCGCCGCGACAAGCATCTGTATCAGATCGACCTGGTCCGGCTTGTGACGTTCGGAGGCGTGATCCTCGATCACGTCATGATCGGCATCACCGCCGCGACAAGTATTGCGGCAGGCTCCATCGAGGTCTTTCTTCGCTACACCCGGTACGGATTCTTCGCGCTCACCGGCTTCGTGCTGACCTACCAGTACCGCCACCGCAGTCTCGAGCCGATCAGCTTCTGGCGCCGTCGATTCAAGCTCATCGGGCTGCCCTTCGTGACGTGGACACTGTTCTACTGGCTGTACGGGCGATACCGTATCGGCGGCATGGAGACATTGAAAGGTATTGTCGCCGACCAACATTCGATGGTGACCGCAGCCAAGAGCATCGGCTACGACCTCATCACCGGCAACGCCATGTATCACCTGTACTTCTTGTCGGTGAGCATGCAGATCTACCTGTTCTTCCCGCTCATCCTCGCGATCCTCAAGCGCACGTGGGGTTTTCACCGTTACCAGTTGATCGTGAGCTTCGCGATCCAGGTGACGTTGATGTACCTCATGGTCCGTCCGCCGCTCGACATTTTCGCCGACGGCGTCGGCGGCGTGATCTGGACGCACCTGGTCATCACGATCTTCCCGTATCAGTTCTTCATCCTCGCGGGATGTGTCGCCGCCATGCACTACGAGGCGTTCCAGGCGTTCGTGATCCGTTGGCGCTGGGCACTTCTCGCGGCGTGTGTCGCGACGATCGGCGCCACGCTGGCGTACTACCTGCACATCACGTCGACCGGCACTTCCGTCGCACGCGCCACCAACGTGTTCCTGCCGCACAACGTCTACGCGTTCATCGCGATCATCATGATGCTGTATTGCCTCGGCACGATCTGGCAGCAGCGTCGAACACCGGGGTCGGTCCCCGACAAGATTCTCCGCACGGCGTCGGACAGATCGTTCGGTATCTACCTCGCGCATCCCCTTGCACTGAGTGCACTGCTGCCCACCATCGCGCCGGCGTCGTGGCCCGGTGTTCCGCGCGTGGTCTTTGCCTACGCGGCCACCGTTGCGGCAACCATCTTCGTGGTCGAAGTGCTTCGACGCAGCCCCATCAGTCTGATCACCACCGGTCGTAATCGCCTCGATTGGCGATCGCAGAATGTCGGCCGATCGCTGGCCGTCGCGGCGGTGGCGATCGTCGGCGGAGTGATCGCCTCAGAGGTGTTCGACGTCTGGGCCGGCTACCTCTTCGCCGCGACCGGAGCGCTGCTCGCCCTCTCGGAGTTGATCGTCGCGTGGCATCAGTGGCGCAACCGCGACGACGAGTTCACCGAACAGCCGGTCTAAAAAACCAGCGTGCACGAAAAAGCCCCGACGACATCGTCGGGGCTTTTTTACCGGTGTCTGATGAAAATCAGAGAGCGGTCACGTTGGTAGCCTGAAGTCCTTTGGCGCCCTGTTCGACGTCGAACTCGACGCGCTGCTGCTCCTCGAGGCTGCGGAAGCCGCTGCCCGTGATGGCGGAGTAGTGAACGAACACGTCCTGGCTCTGGTCATCGGGAGCAATGAAGCCGAAGCCCTTCTCGCCGTTGAACCATTTGACGGTGCCCTGAGTCATGCAATTTCTCTTCCTGTTTTGCTGAGCCGTCAGTTCGACGACCCGACTTCTAGTGTGTCACACATTGGGGCCTGTCCACGATCCGATGTCCACAAGGACACGAATCCCTCTGAGCGAATGACATTCCGCGGGGTGAATCGGCACATCACACCGAGACCGAGGGGGCGTTGATCGCGACCGTCTGCGATACAACGCCGCCGTGGCCGTCGTCGACCGTGATCACGAAGCTGTCAGGGGTGGTCGAGCCCGGAGTGTCGGGGCTATAGGTCCATGCGCCAGTCGTCGGATCGATGACCACCGCGCCGTGGGCCGGCTGACCACTGACCGAATAGGCCAGTGTGTCTCCGTCAGCGTCCGAGCCGTGCGCTGTTCCGGTCACGACGCCGGTTGGAATCACACTCACGGTGTCATCGGAGTTGGCGGTGTACAGACGCGTGCCGTCCGGGGTGAGCGCGACGTCGTACGGCTGCGCGCTCACCGCGTACGTCCCGAGGACCTGCTTGTAGGTCGGGCTCTGCGGATCGACGTCGATGACCGAGACGACTTGTGCATCTTGCTCGCTGACGTAGAGGAGCTTGCCGTCTGCGCTGACTGCAGCGCCGGTCGCCACAGGCGCGCCAATCGTGCCGATCACCTGTTGGTAGGTGCTGCTGGCGGGATCGATGTCGATGATTCGGACGACGCTACTTCCGGTCACGTAGAGACGTGTGTTGTCCGGACTGACCAGCACACCGGTCGGAGACTTGTCTGTCGGATAAGTCGCGATCACCGTCCCCTGTGTCGAGCCACCCGTGACGTCGATGGCAACGACACCGTCGCCGGTGGTCGCATACAACGTGTTGCCATCGGGGCTCATCGTCAGGTCGCCGAGCCCACCTGGCATGGCGATACTCGCAACAACGGTACCCTTGGTAGGACTCGCCGGATCGAGGTCGATCACGTTCACGTTGTTCGAGCTGTATTCGGCGACGTAGAGCGTCTTGCCGTCCGGCGTGGCGACCACCCCGCTCGCACTGTTCGCAGGCACCTCCACGATGACCTGGTTGTAGGTGGGGCTGGCGGGGTCGGCGTCGAGGATCACGGCTGTGTTCGCAAGCGTCTCGCCGACAAAGGCATATTTGCCGTCGGAGCTCACCGTCACCCCGTTGGGACAACTGCCCGAGGTGAGTTGAATCGTGCCGGCAGTCGGCGCGGTCGAGGTCACCGACAACGTCCGGGCTTGGTTCTCCGGGGTGATCGGCACGACGACCGAGGCAGTCTGACCCTCCGTTGTCGTCGCCGACAAGTAGTGCCAGTGAACAGGATTCGACGATGTGTCGTCGGATACCGAGACGGTGAACGAGTCGGTCGTCGCAGCGGTACTCGATGTGTCGCTGAGCGAATGGGCGTATGCGGGGTCGGGCGTGTAGGTATACGTGCCGTCCGGATTGATCACCACCGTGCCGTGTTCGGGTTGGGTGAGGACGGTGTAGGTCAGCACATCACCGTCGGGGTCGCTGGCGCCGATTGACCCGGTGACCACACCGGTCGACGCATCCACCAGCGGCGTCGAGGGCGACACCGTCGGATACGAATTGAAGAACCGACGATTGACCTGCTGCCACGCCGCCCACGCGAACACCAGTGCAGGCGCCGGCGCAGGGGCGCTTGGGTCATGCGCCACAAGCGGATTGAACCCCAGCACGCTGAACAGCGTCGCAATCAACTTCGTCGGCGCATTCACCACTCGCACCCCACCCGACGTCGTCACCGGCGCGGGACCCGAACCGACGACCACCTGCGTCGCAGACGCGTCGGCAGCGGTAACGGCCAACGGGTTCACGACCGACAGAGACGCCACGCGGGAAGTCTGGGTGCCGACGGCCGCCGCACTGTCCGGGTGCCGCTGCGTGGTGTGGCGCTGGGTGGAGAGTCGCTGCCTGGGGTGTCGCTGTCTGGGGTGTCGCCCGACGACGCCGCGGCCGGCGTTGAGGGTGCACCGGATGTCACTGTGGGAATCGACGGCGCAGACGGCGCTCCTGTCGGCTGGTCGACGTGTGAAGGTGTCGACGTGTCCGCGGGCGGATCGGTCTCGGTCGGCGTAGCGGGGGGCGCGGTGGGCTGCGACGTCGTCGACCCAGCGTCCGACGACCCAGGGCTTGTGGAACCAGGGCTAGTGGAACCAGGACTCGGCGAACCAGCATCCGAAGACGGTGTCTCCGCGGGCGCGGCCTGCGAGTGAGCGTCCGGTGGTGTGGCAGTCGGGCCCGACGAGCCGGTCGGCCCTTCGGTCGATGCAGAGGAGTCAGGGGGCGCGGCCTGTGCCACCGAGGCGATCGTGGCCTGCCCTCCCCACCACAACACAGCACCGATCCCCGCACCCGCCACCGCCGCCCGCACCCTTCGAGTCGAACCGCTGCATCTCGTCTGGGTCATCGTGTTGCCTCGGTCATCGTGTTGCCTCGGTCATTGCCACTCCTCAGTGATGGGGAAGCCTCGCGTCGGGTTGCGCGCAATCGACGCGCGGGCGGCGCGCGCCCGCACCCCAGACGATTCCAACTACTGCGATCACTGGAAAGCCCCATCATTTGGGGACACAATTTGCCGTATCGGAGGCGGCTATTTCGGCGGATTCCGACGCGGCATGGGAAGCCAGCCGTCCTCGACAGCTCTTTTGTAGAGGTCCGTCTTCGTCGGAGCGTCGCGATGCACCTCGCGGTATTTACTACGAATGCGCTCGATGTATTCGTTGACAGTGTCCGGAGAGAGCCCCATGACACGAGCGACGTGAGCCCGGAGCCGCCCGCTGCGTACAGTTCCAACACTTCTCTCAGTCGCGTGGGAAGGTCGACGAATTGCGGGTCCGAGTCGAGCGCCGCAGCCCAATCCATCGATACGACGGTCGACCCCGACGCTGCCGTACGGACAGCCGCGCACACCTCGGTCTTCGTCGCGTTCTTGCGGACGACGCCGAGAGTCCCTGCACCAGCCGCATCCCGGACCAGATACGGTTCGTCTCCCGAGGTGTAGACGAGTGTCGATACCCCCGCTTCCGACAACTCCGCGATATTGCCCGCGGGCGTCGACCCGTCACCGAGCCGGAGATCGAGGACGACAAGGTCGAGTGGAAGGCCCATGTCAGGAGAGTCGGATGTGAGCTGAGCCAGGAGGTCTCCGACGGTGTGCGCGCCGACCACCAGGTGCAGGTCATCTGTGTCCGCGAAGAAGCCCCGTAGGCCTTCGATCACCGAATCGTGATCGTCGATGACGCCAATTCGCCGCACCACGATGTGGCTTTCGGATTCTTCCGAATTCACCATGGGATAGTCCTTCTTCCAGAAAGTGGTCGGAATACTCTCTCTACAAGACAGCATGAGCGCTGAGGGGAATAATGCGGGCGGTGAACGCACGGCGATTCCCCCGACCATATCGGTCGGTGTCCGAGTCCCGTCGGATTGATGCGGGCCGACTGCCGAAGAATGCTGCGCTCCGATCGCCTACCCCGGACTTCGCTGCGTCTCGAACAGCTGTCTCCCGAGCCCTTCGCTACTACGGGTTGTTTGCTGGTGCGGCCTACTGCGTGTTCATTCCATTTCTGATTCCCGCAGTAGCGCAAGCACGCTCGATATCGGCGTGGTGGTGGACTCCGACGGCATTGATCTGTGCGGCACTCCCGGGCGTCCTCGTCGGAGTTCATTGCCTGATCTCGGCCAATCCGGTCCGGCTCCGACGGTGGGCCGCCCTCGGAGCCCTCGGTGTGCTCGTGGCGGAGTTCCTCTGGTGGCCTGCGTGGAACGGAACGCCGCTCGACGACGCCACGGTGTACTGGCTCGGGCCGTTCGTGGTGTTGGGCACGATCTGCGCGATGATCGCGTGGAAGCCCGCCCCGGCAGCTCTGTATCTGATCGTGTGCGCGGTCACCTTCAAAGTCACCGGCAATGTGGCACAAGGGGTTTCGTCTCCGGCAACGATGATCACCGACGCCGCGTGCAGTGCGGCATTCGCCATCGTGCCGTTCGCACTGGGCGTGTCCGGGCTGAGCATCGCGGCCACACTCGACCGCAACTCTGCCGCCGAAATCGCCCTCGCCGAGCAGACCGCTGCGACCCGTGCACGGTTGGCCCAACGCGCGCTCGCGCGCGCGATCACCCACGACGAGATCATGTCCACTCTGCTCGAGGCCTCGCGAGACCCGGAGTCGCCCGAACTCCCCTCTCGTGCAACCGCAACGCTGGTCGCACTGGATGACGCTCTGCGTGAGACAACATCGGGCCTCAACCCCGAACCCGCCGGGGTCGTGGGCAGGCTCAGCGAGGCCGCACAGCGCAACGATCCGGGCATGACCGTGAGCAGCGACGTACGCGCATCCGCCGGATCGACGTATCCGCAATCGGCCGTGGACGCGCTGGTGGGCGCAACCGCGGAGGCCGCTCGCAACTGCTTTCGACACGTTCCGCCCGAATGCACCCGGTTCTGCCGAATACTCGTGGAAGATCATGGGATCGAGGTCACCATCGGCGATGACGGACCCGGCTTCGACCGCTCGGCGGTGCCGCGTGAGCGGCTCGGACTCGCGATGTCGGTCGAAGAACGGTTGCGCCGGGTCGGCGGTGAGGCAACTGTCGACTCCGTTCCCGGCAGGGGCACCACCTTGGCTCTAGGCTGGCGCAGACCGGCCGAGCCCGTCCCCGTCGACGACCCCGACCCCCTCCGGCTGCGCTCATCCACCGCTCGGGTGCTCGCTTCGACGATCATCGTCGTCCTTGCTGTGTCTGCGGCCCTCAATCCGGGTTCCGTTCCCTGGTGGGCCCCGGTGGCGATCATCGCCATGATGGCGGTCGCGGTCGCGTTCCTGGTCGGCGGTGCAGCAGACCTGCTGCGACCGCTGCCAGGGCTCTTCGTCGCCGCGGTGCCCGCGCTCATGTGCGCCACCTACCTGTTCACGCTCGCCGACACCACGCAAACGATCCCGCTGTGGGTCACCGGCCCTCCGGCGCTGATGGCGGCGTTGCTCGCGATGAGGGGACGCCCGACCGCTGCGATTCTCGGCTTCGCCGTTGCCTTGGCCGTTTCGGGTCTGTGGTCGTACACCGCGACGGGCAACGCACTTCCCGGGATTCTGCTGATCGGCCCGTCCGGCGGCTTCGTCGCGATCGGCATCGTGTTCGCGCGGGTCAATCGGACGCTCGCGCGAGATCTGACAGACAGTCGACGACGCACCGCGGATGCTGCGGGCAATGTCGCCGCGACACGTGCGGCTGCCCAGGAACGCGCTCGACAACTCGAACCGGTGACCGCGCTCGCCCGGCCTCTCCTGCTACGACTCTGCAGCGGCGAATACATCGACGACGCAACCCGAACCGAATGCGGTCTCACCGAGGCGCGACTACGAGATCTGTTGCGTTCCAGGGCATTGTGCACTCCGGACATCAACGCCGCGGTCGACGCTGCCCGACGTCGGGGTGTCACGGTCAGCCTGCTCGACGACCGCGGACTCGACCGCCCCGACAGTGACGCCCCGGATCCCCTCGACAAGTCAACGCGTGACCTGATCATCGACACGCTCCGCCGAGCCGCGGACGGTGCGGTCCGGATACGTGCGCTGCCGCAGCACCGGACATTTGCTGTCAGCGTGGTCGCCGAGGCCGACGACCGATGCGAGTGGATCGGAGTCGACACCGACGGCCGCGTTCGCACGACAGTCACCGAGATGGGTGTTACCGACCTGGGATTCATAGAATCACCGAGGTGACGGAAAGTCCTTCTCGGTGACCGTCGTGGGCGGAGGCGTCCACCCCTGTCGGGATGTCCCCTGTCGGGATGTCCCCTGTCGTCGAAATGTCACAGTCGGATGCAGACGCTGCCGAGATCGCGGCCCCCTCCCCAGAGCACCCGAACTCGGCAGACAACAGCGCCGGCAACAGTCACATGAACCTGCACCCACGAGATCTCCATCCACGATGACATCGCACGACGATGACGGATTGGCCCCGACCTGACCCCGGAGATACCGGGGCCATGAAGAAACCCTAGAGCGACCCCATCATCCGCACATGCCCCAACTTTCTGGGCCATCGACTCTCTGGGCCATCGACTCTCAGGGCAATCGACTTTCAGGGGACGGGACGTCAGTCAGGCGACCGGACCGCCGAGAGATGCGACGACGAGGTCGGCGACGCCCGCCTTGCCACGCGTCGTCGGGTGATACGGAATCGGCGGAGCGAACCCCCGCAGCCACGGCTCCGCAGAGCACACGGTGTGGTCGGCCCCGGCGACGGACGCCTGGACCAGGTCGACGCCGGTCTCGTGTGCCGCCAGCGCCGTGGCGCCCGCGAGCCTGTCGAAGATACGCACCGTCTGCGCGACCTGTTCAGGCGTGAGTGGCAGCAGATCGCACGCCGCCTCGCCTGCGACGGTGAGTGGCGGATAGTCGACGATGACCACTCGCGCACGTGGGGCACGCAGCTTGATCTCGAGGACCGTCTGGATCAACTTGCGCTGAACCTTCGCGTAGTCGGCGTCCGTGGGCTCTGCGGCAATCCGATGCCCGGTGTGACAACTCCTGGCGGCAGGCCCCAACGCCTTGTCGACGCCGCTCGCGACGTTGTTGCAGCTCATCGCGAGTAGTCGGCCGATGTAGTCGATGTCGTTTCCGCCGCTGGTGACGGTCACGAGTGCGGTGTTGCGGGTGACGGCGTCGATCTGCTTGTGCGCGAGGAATCGTTGCGGCTTGTCGACGATGTTCTCTGTCGTCGCGCCCGAACACGTCACGTCGACCAACCGCAGGCGCATCGCCCTGGCCACCCGATTGGGGTAATTGTCCGGGCTGCGGAAGCAGACGTTCAGTCGCGTCGGTACGGCGTCGGGGCCTGCGGCATACGAACTTCCGAGTGCCACGTACGCGGGTGGCGTCTCAGCGGAGGCGCGGACGGCAGGCTTGATCGTCGGCCCCTGGGACGTGCTGTCTCCGCCGCCGACACCTGGCACGACCACTGCGGCAGCAGCGAGAAGCACACCCGCGGCAATACCCACACGGCGGAACAGGCGTCGAGACACGACTGCGATCTTCCCATACTCCTCGCGCAGACCACCGCGACCACACCCGTCGACCGTCATGACGGAGGGCACACTCGAGGCGACGGGACCCTTCTCAGCTGTTACGGAACTCCGGCTTGCGCTTGGCCACGAATGCCGCCATACCCTCGGTCTGGTCGTCGGTGGGGAACGTCGAGTAGAACAAGCCGCGTTCGGCGCGCACGCCCTCCGTCAGCGTGGTCTCGAAGGCACGGTTCACCGCATCCTTGGCGAGTCCCGCAGCGATCGACGACGTGCCCGCGATTGTCGCGGCGACCTCTTTCGCGGTCGCGAGGCATTGGCGGCGGGGACGACGCGGGAGACGAGTCCCGCGCGCTCGGCCTCGTCGACCTTCATCTGGCGACCCGTGAGGATCAGATCCATCGCCTTGGCCTTGCCGACGGCGCGCGTCAGGCGTTGCGAACCGCCGATACCGGGGATGACCCCCAGGGTGATCTCCGGTTGCCCGAACACCGCGTTGTCGCCTGCGATGAGGATGTCGCAGAGCATCGCGAGTTCGCAGCCACCGCCGAGTGCATAGCCGGTCACCGCGGCGATGGTCGGGGTGCGCAGCCGCGACAGGTTGTCCCAGGCACCGAAGAACGACTCGCTGACCACTTCACTGAAGGTCTTGTCGGCCATTTCCTTGATGTCGGCGCCTGCCGCGAAAGCGCGCTCGGAACCGGTGATGACAATGGCGCCGATCTCCGGATCAGCGTCGAATTGCTCTGCCGCAGAGACGACTTCGTTCATCAGCGTGGTGTTCAGCGCGTTGAGCGCTTTCGGTCGGTTCAGTGTGATCACACCGACTCCGTCGGCACTGGTGACGATGATCGTCTCGTGGTCAGACATTCGATTCCTCCTGGACCGTTGTGGTGTCGAGCGAAAGTTCATACCGTGCGGGCAGCGGGGCGAACACGGCGTCGAGCGACGCGGCCGCCGACGCAGGATCCGAGGTCCACGCAGGGGTGCGATCCTTGTCGATCACCTGGGCCCGAATTCCTTCAGCCATGTCGGGGTGCTGCAGGAAGCGCAGCGAGACACGATATTCACGACGCAGCGCCGCTGCGAGGTCAGAGTCCCTGTGGCGCAGCACGTACAGGGTTGCGGCCAGGGAGGCAGGACTCTTCGAAGCGATCCGATCCGCCGCACGATCGGCCGACTCGGCGCCAACTGCCCGGCACCTCTCAATGATCTCCGATACGGTGTCGGCCGCGAAAGCCTCACGTATCCAGTCTCGTTCGGAGTCGAGCGCCGATGCCGGCGGCGTCACCGCGTACCGAGCCACCGCAGCGTCGACGCCGTCGGAGACGATCGCGTCGCGGAAGACGTCGAGATTCTCGGCCGGGACGTAGTGATCGGCGAGGCCCATGACGATCGCGTCGGCACCGGACAGCGTTCCGCCGGTCAGCGCCGCGAAGGTGCCGAGTTCGTCTGGCACACCGGAAAGGAGAAATGTCCCACCGACGTCGGGAACGAAGCCGATACCGACCTCCGGCATGCCCAGACGAGTTCTATCGGTCACAAAGCGTGTGTTGCCATGCGCGGAGATGCCAACGCCACCGCCCATCACGATCCCGTCCATGATCGCGACATACGGCTTGGGATAGGTCGAGATGTCGAGGTTGAGGCGGTATTCGTCGGCCCAGAAGCGACCCGACGGGCTTTCCGCGGCTGCGGCGTCATCTCCCCCACCCGCCGAGAGTCTCGACGCGTCGCGATGGATGGCCGCGATGTCGCCGCCCGCACAGAGCCCACGTTCACCCGCGCCTGCGACGACGACGGCGTCGATTTCAGGGTCGCGCGCCCACGCGCGAAGCGCGTCGTGCATCGAGAGCGCCATCGAATTGTCGAGCGCATTGATCGACGCGGGCCGATTGAGTGTTATCTGCCCGATCCGTCCGACCACATCGATGAGAACCGTCGGCTGATCCGTCATGGGTGCCACTCCTCGCTGTCTCGACTGCCTTCTCCCAAATACTTGCACATCCTAGTATTCGGGTGCCAGTCGCGCGCGGCTACGGGACGCGGTGTCCGGCGGCACGGAAGAGTTCGTACCACTCCGGACGGGTCAGCGGGATGTCGGAACCCTGCGATGCGGCGACGACGCGTGCGGGGGTGGTGGTGCCGAGCACCACCTGCATCTGGGCGGGATGTCGCGTGATCCAGGCCGTGGCGATCGAGATCGGTGCGACGTCGTATTTGTCTGCGAGCGCATCGATCACGGCATTGAGTTCCGGGTAGCGGTCGGACCCGAGGAAGACGCCGTCGAAGAATGTTGCCTGGAACGGCGACCACGCCTGCACGGTGATGTCGTTGAGTCGGCAGTAGTCGAGGACGCCCCCGCCGTCGAGCGTCTGCGCCTGCTCCTCGCCCGCCATGTTCGCGGCAACACCCTGCGCGATGATCGGCGCGTGGGTTATCGACAGTTGTAGCTGATTGGCGACGATCGGTTGTGTCACAGACTTTTTCAGCAGTTCGATCTGACGTGGCGTGTGATTAGAGACCCCGAAGTGGCGCACCTTGCCCGCCTGCGCAAGGTCGTCGAAGGCGCGCGCCACCTCGTCGGGCTCGACGAGGGCGTCGGGTCGATGCAGGAGCAGGATGTCGAGGTGGTCGGTGTCGAGTGCCCGCAACGATCCGTCGACGGCCTCGACGATGTGGTCGTACGAGAAGTCGTAGTAGGGACCATCTTTGACGATGCCTGCCTTCGATTGGATCGTGATCTGCTCACGCTCCGATGACGAGAACCGCAGTGCCTCCGCGAACCGTTGTTCACAGCCGTGGGCGGGCGCTGTGCCGTAGATGTCGGCGTGGTCGAAGAAATCGATGCCCGCGTCGCGGGCCGCTGCGACGAGCTCGCGGATCTTGTCGTCGGAGCGATCTTGGATACGCATCATCCCGAGGACGACGTTGGGCACGGAGACATCAGTGGCGCCAAGCGTGATTCGTTTCATCCCGCCGATGGTAGGCGTCACCGAGTCAGCGGCGGCGTGTGCGCACTAGGTGTGATGTCAATTAGTCGCCGTAGCTGGCGTCGACGTATCCGTCGCCGTTGGTGTCGTAATTGGCGGTATCGACGTAGCCGTCACCGGTCGTGTCGGTGTACTGCGTGTCGACGTAGCCGTCGCCATTGGTGTCGTAGTTCTCGACATCGGCGTAACCGTCACCGGTCGTGTCGGCGTACTGCGTATCGACGTAGCCGTCACCATTGGTGTCGGTGTCCTGCACGTCTGCGTAGCCGTCACCGTTGGTGTCGGTGTACCGCACGTCGGCGTAGCCGTCACCGTTGGTGTCCTGGAGTTCGACGTCGGCGTAACCGTCACCGTTGGTGTCGGTGAGCTGAACGTCCACGTAGCCGTCGCCGTTGGTGTCGTAGCTTGCAGTCGCCATGATCGTGGTCCTTTCGAGGGGGTGGATCTCCGGTGGTCGTCAACGCTTTCTGCGTTGTCATTACATTGGATGCGGCCACAGCACCGACATGTTCCCCCGCATCGAGATTTTTTTCGACGACTCAACCTATAGACACACACACGTCGTCCCTCGGCTGCCCCGATCGGTCATCTGCAGTGCTCGTCGAGAATGGTGTGCAGCACCTCTTCGGCGGCGATCAGCTCACGCCATCGCTCGCTGCCGCGCGGCGCAGTGGCCGTCGTGGTGAACACCACCGCACGGCTGCCGACAATCTCCACCGCCAGTCCGGTTCGCGAAATCGCTTGTGCGCGACGGCCCATCTCGGTCCATCGTGAGTCGACGAGCAACGAATCGACGGCGGCCTCGTCGCAATCCCGTGACACTCGCACCGCCATGCCGGTGCCCTTCGACGACACCTTGCGCGACCCTGGCGACCCGAACCGGCCGGCCAGTCGGTGATTGCCGTACGGCACCAGCCGCCATCCGATCTCGACATGCGGCAACGCAACACGCGTGTGATCGGGCGCCGCGCGACCAACGACGTCGTACACCGGCTGGTCGTACTCGTCGTTGAACACCTCGAGGTGTGAGGCCAGCACACCGCCGGGACCCTCGATCGCCCATGCCTGCCATCGGGCGCCACGTCGCCGGAGACCGTGGACATCGACGCCGGCGTGGGTCGGCGGCTGGATGGCCGAGAGATCCACCGACGCAGCCGTGGCCCATCCGAGTTGCGCTCCGACCTCATACAGCGCGGTCGGCGCATTGGGCCCACGTCGAAACATCCCGATGTCCTTTCGACACGCACTGCCCCTTCGGCCGACGCCGTCCTTCTGGCACGCCGCGGCAACTATCCGAGAAGATAAAGCGCAGGGGCGCAACAGCTTTTAACTGTTGCGCCCCTGCACTTGTCGATCTATTGACTTGTCGGTCTTTCGACTCAGGCGTCGCTCTTGCCCTCGCCTGCCTTGCTCAGCTCGACGGGAGCGTCGGGCAGCTCGCGAGGCTTCTCCGAGCCGACGAAGGTGAACTTCGCGTCCTCGCCTTCGCCTTCGCCATCCCAGTTCTCGACGTCGATCAGCACGATCTGGCCCGGCTCGACCTCGCCGAACAGGATCTTCTCCGAGAGCTGATCCTCGATCTCACGCTGGATGGTGCGACGCAGCGGGCGCGCACCGAGCACCGGATCGAACCCACGCTTGGCCAGCAGCGACTTGGCCTTGTCCGTGACCTCGATCGCCATGTCCTTGTTGCGCAGTGCGGTCTCGACGCGCGCCAGCATCAGGTCGACCATCTGGATGATCTCGTCCTGGGTGAGCTGGTGGAACACGACGATGTCGTCGATGCGGTTGAGGAACTCCGGCCGGAAGTGCTTCTTGAGCTCGTCGTTGACCTTCTGCTTCATCCGCTCGTACTGCGAGCCGTCGGAGCCGGTCTTCGAGAACCCGAGGCCGACTGCCTTCGAGATGTCGGAGGTACCGAGGTTCGAGGTGAAGATCAGCACCGTGTTCTTGAAGTCGACGGTGCGACCCTGGCCGTCGGTGAGACGTCCGTCCTCGAGGACCTGCAACAGGGTGTTGTAGATCTCCGAGTGTGCCTTCTCGATCTCGTCGAACAGAACCACCGAGAACGGCTTGCGGCGCACCTTCTCGGTGAGCTGGCCGCCCTCTTCGTAGCCGACGTATCCGGGAGGCGCACCGAACAGGCGCGACGCGGTGAAGCGGTCGTGGAACTCGCCCATGTCGATCTGGATCAGTGCGTCGTCCTCGCCGAACAGGAAGTTCGCGAGCGCCTTGGACAGCTCGGTCTTACCGACACCGGACGGGCCGGCGAAGATGAACGAGCCCGACGGGCGCTTCGGGTCCTTCAACCCGGCGCGGGTACGACGGATCGCCTTCGACACGGCCTTGACCGCGTCTTCCTGACCGATGATCCGCTTGTGCAGCTCCTCCTCCATGCGGAGCAGACGGGTGGTCTCCTCCTCGGTGAGCTTGAACACCGGGATGCCGGTCCAGTTACCGAGAACCTCGGCGATCTGCTCGTCGTCGACCTCGGCCACGACGTCCATATCGCCACTGCGCCACTGCTTTTCACGCTCGGCACGCTCGTTGACGAGTTGCTTCTCCTTGTCGCGCAGGCTCGCGGCCTTCTCGAAGTCCTGCGCGTCGATCGCGCTTTCCTTCTCCTTGCGCGCGTCGGCGATGCGCTCGTCGAACTCACGCAGGTCTGGCGGCGCGGTCATCCGGCGGATGCGCATGCGCGCGCCCGCCTCGTCGATGAGGTCGATCGCCTTGTCGGGTAGGAAGCGGTCGTTGATGTACCGATCAGCCAGGGTTGCCGCAGCGACGAGAGCTCCGTCGGTGATGGACACGCGGTGGTGCGTCTCGTAGCGGTCGCGCAGACCCTTGAGGATCTCGATGGTGTGCTCCACCGACGGCTCGCCGACCTGAACCGGCTGGAAGCGACGCTCGAGTGCAGCGTCCTTCTCGATGTACTTGCGGTACTCGTCGAGCGTGGTGGCACCGATGGTCTGCAGCTCGCCGCGGGCCAGCTTCGGCTTGAGGATGCTCGCCGCGTCGATCGCGCCCTCTGCTGCACCCGCACCGACCAGCGTGTGCAGCTCGTCGATGAACAGGATGATGTCGCCGCGGGTGTTGATCTCCTTGAGCACCTTCTTGAGTCGCTCCTCGAAGTCGCCACGGTAACGGCTGCCTGCGACCAGCGAACCGAGGTCGAGCGTGTAGAGCTGCTTGTCCTTGAGCGTCTCGGGCACCTGGCCGTTGACGATGGCCTGCGCGAGACCCTCGACGACGGCGGTCTTGCCGACGCCGGGCTCGCCGATCAGGACAGGGTTGTTCTTGGTGCGGCGGCTCAGCACCTGCATGACCCGCTCGATCTCTTTCTCGCGACCGATGACGGGGTCGAGTTTGCCCTCGGCGGCAGCCGCGGTCAGGTTTCTGCCGAACTGGTCGAGGACCAGGGAGGTCGACGGAGTGCCTGCCTCGCTGGAACGGCCGCCGGTGCCCGCCTCCTGCGGCTCCTTGCCCTGGTAGCCGGACAGGAGCTGGATGACCTGCTGGCGGACCCGGTTGAGGTCGGCGCCGAGCTTGACCAGGACCTGCGCGGCAACGCCCTCGCCCTCGCGGATGAGGCCGAGCAGGATGTGCTCGGTGCCGATGTAGTTGTGGCCGAGCTGCAGCGCTTCACGCAGCGACAACTCGAGGACCTTCTTGGCACGCGGCGTGAACGGGATGTGCCCCGACGGCGCCTGCTGACCCTGGCCGATGATCTCCTCGACCTGGCTGCGGACGCCCTCGAGGGAGATCCCCAGAGACTCCAGTGCCTTGGCGGCAACGCCCTCACCCTCGTGGATCAGACCCAGGAGGATGTGCTCGGTGCCGATGTAGTTGTGGTTGAGCATCCGCGCCTCTTCTTGGGCCAGAACCACAACCCGGCGTGCGCGGTCGGTGAACCGTTCGAACATTGTTCTCCCTCACATTGCTAGCGCCCCGGCCGTCGATGTCTTCAAGCCTCTTGGCGACAACTGCGGTGGTGTCGATATACGACGACCAGCCTGGCTTCCACTGTAGTGGTCAACAGGAGTGCACCTGCACTTAACGTCTGCACAGGTCGCAACGAAAACAGATGTCGGCGGGGATCTGACAGCTACAACTCCGCAGGACACGGGCATGTTCCGGCAAATGGTGACGTGGGCTACGCCGAGAGCGAACGAGGTTCTGTGGATTACCGGACCGGCTCGTAACGGAGCACGACGATGTCGGTGTCGAGCTCAGAGCGCTCGACGAGACGCAGGTCCACGTGCTGCGAGATCCCTTCGAAGATCCGTGGGCCGTGGCCGACGATCCTCGGATGGACGATGAACTCATAGGAGTCGATGAGGTCGAGCTCGGCGAGGACGAGCGGCAGCGTGACGCCGCCGGTGGCCAGCCCGTTGCCGGGTTGGGCCTTGAGTTCGCGGACCGTCGACTCGAGGTCGTCGCGACGGATCAGTTCTGCGTTCCAGTCGACGCTGGTGAGCGAGTCGGAGACGACATACTTCGGCGCGCGGTCGATGACGTGGGCGAAGGGCACCATCCACTCGGGCCTACCGTCGGGCACCTCGTCGTTTCTGGCGACCTCTCGCCATCCGGCTTCCATCATCTCGTAGATCACCCGGCCGAAGAGCAGCGCGTCGGCGTCGGCGAGCAGCTGTGCCGAGTGCCGATGCATCGCCTCGGTCGGGGTCACGGCCGTGTGGTCGACACAGCCGTCGATCGTGATGTTGATGGAATACCGCAGTGGGCGCATGGGGGAAGGGTACGAGTCCGCCGACGTCGAGCCCGACATCATTGCTCGCCTCGTTGCGCAAGTGCAATCACGTTGCCCGAGGGGTCGGTGAACCAGGCGATGTCGGGTCCGACACCGTTGCCGTGCACGATGCCGCGCTCGTCATGCTCAAAGCCGTCGTAGCGCAGGAACTCGACGCCGCGCGCGGTCAGGTCGTCGATGCTCTTGGCCAGGTCGGACACCGGGATGTTGAGCACGGTGAAGGTCGCGGGTTGGTGATCGGGCTTCGGATAGGCGAGGACAGTGGTACCGCGGTTGATGCGGATACCCAGAATGTCGTTGTCCCCCATGGGGAATCGCAAGACTCGCATGCCGAGTACGTCACGATAGAACTGCCCGGTCGTTGCGGTGTCGCGAACCGCGAAGCCGGAGTACGGCGACGTCGGATAACTCATCTGCGCCTCGTGCTCGTCGGAGAGCGATACGAGTTGCAGCCAGTTGCCGTCGGGGTCCTCGACCGTCGCGAACTGGTTGCCGTCGCGGTTTTCGAGCGGGCTGATCCAGGTGGCGCCGAGGGCGTCGAGGCGTGCGGCCGTCGCGGCTGCATCGTCGACCTCGACGTTGAGCAGCGTGCGCGCTCCCTGCGGGTTGCGCCCCGAGACGTCGTCGCGCTTGTCGAACATCAGGTAGAAGCCGTCGAGCTCGACGATTGTGTAGCCCGGTCCGTCAGGACCGCCCGGTGCCGACATCGGTTCGGCTTCGAATGCGGTCGCGTACCAGCGCGCGAGCTGCTGCGGATCGTCGGAGGACAGGAGCATGGAGGAAATGGTTGCGGTTGCCATGTAGGTGCTGACCGGCCCGCAGTCGAAAACTCATCGGAGTTGCGTGGGACAGCGGGGTGCAAAAATGCCCCCGTGGATCCCACGCAACTCAGATCCCCGGACGCAACCTGGCCGAGGTGGTGTCCCATCGATGAATGACTCCTGCTAACGACTGCCCCGACGCCGACCGATCACCTCAACAGCGGGCCGATCGCACGGCCGGCGGCCAGCGTCCACTGGTTCCCCGAGCGGAAGGCACCCCTCATGCACTCATTCGCCACCCGAACCCGGCTTTCCCTCCGAACGCGACGTCTCATCGTCCTCGCACTGACCCTCGCGGGCCTGGTCGCGGGAACGCTGGGGGCGACCACGCTCGGCTCGGGCTCCGCGTCGGCCGCACCGCCGTACGGCAGCGGCCACGGCCTCTGTTTCGACATCAATTCCCCGCTGGCGAAGTCGTCGCTCTCGAAGATCGGGCGTGACTCCAACGGTGGCGGCTGGTCGCCGTACCGCGCGAGCAACAATCCGTTGAGGAACGGGTGCAACCTCGACTGGATGTTGGTCAACGGCAACGGAATCGGCGATGCGACGTATCAATCGCGCGTCCTGCTGTTCAAGCACGGTCGATTCATCGGAACCGTCGATCCGAGGCCGTACGGCTACACCTGGGTGGCGAAGTACACCAAGAACTCGGTGACGGTCCGCTACCGCTGGCTCAAGCAGTCGGACCCGTTGTGCTGCGCCAGCGGCGGACCGACGTTCGTCACGGCGTACACCGTCGGCACCCACATCGTCCGCATCGGACAATTCCCGCCGCGCCCCTGAAAACCCCCAGACCGCCCGACCCGACCACCGCCCCGCTGCGTTCGCGCTGCGGGGCGGTGTGCTGTGCGAAGAAAGTTCTCCCAACGACCGTCGGGTTTCGGTGGCGGCGAACGATGATGATGGTGTGAGCGGCGAACACACCGGCCCCGAGGCCATACTCGAGGTCTACGACGAGGCGCTACCCGCTGTCTACGGGTACGTCTTTCGACGCTGCTCGGATCGGCGGATCGCCGAAGACGTGACCTCGGAGACGTTCCTGGCCGCGATGGACACGATGCGCCGCGACCGGACTGCCTCGCCGAGTGTCAGCTGGTTGATCGGCGTCGCGCGGCACAAGCTCGCCGATCACTGGCGGCGGGCGCAGCGCACACCCGAACCCGTCGACGACCTCCCCGAACTCGCCGACGACGAGTGGGATGCACACCTCGACCGCATGGTCGCGCACGCGACGCTGACGCAACTCTCACCGATCAACCGCTCGGTGTTGACGTTGCGCTACGTCGACGACCTCACGGTCGCCGACTGTGCGCACATCCTCGGTCGTACGGTCGGCGCCACCGAGGCGCTGCTCACCAGGGCCAAGCGAGCATTCCGCGAGGCCTATCCGCTCAACCAGTCCGCGAAGGGGTGATCGCATGAACGCCGATGACGCGAACACGACGTCGCATGACCCACTCAGCGTCCTGAGCGCCGCCACGACGCCGGGCTGGAACGAACCCCTCGCTCCCGCACACGATTTCGCCGAAGCACTGCGCAGGCGACTCGAGCGCGGAGTGTCTCTACCCGAAGGAGTCGACATGGACACCGCCCAACTCGAACACGAACTGACCGCCACCGAGGCCGACGCGGCCGCACCGCAGGTGCTCGTCGAACGCCCGGGTGCGCTGCCCTATCTCACCGTGCGCGACGCGCGCTCGGCGCTCGACTGGTACGTCGAACGCCTCGGCGCCACCGTGCGTGGTGAGCCGATCCTCATGGACGACAACACGATCGGACATGCCGAACTCGAGGTCGGGGGTGGAGTGATCTACCTGGCCGAGGAGTTCCCCGACATGGGGTTGCGTGGACCGCAGCCCGGAGCGGTATCGGTCAGCCTCATGCTGGCCGTCGACGACACCGACGAGGCTCTGCGTCGTACCGCGGCGGGCGGAGCCGCAGTGACCCGAGAACCCTACGAGGCGTACGGAACTCGCACCGCGACCATCGTCGACCCCTTCGGGCACCGATGGATGCTGACCGGTCCGACGCTCGCGGCGCGGGCGTCGACGAGCGAGCCGCCTGCCGCGCGAATCCTTCAGGGCGACATCGGTTTCATCTCTGTCAACACCCACGACGCCGCCCGCGCCCGCGCGTTCTACGGCGCGGTCCTCGGTTGGGAGTTCGACGACGAGCTACGCATGGTGACCACCACGAGTCACCCCACCGCGGTGGTGGAAACGTCTGGGCCGCAGACGATCTTCTGCGCCTACGCGGTCGACGACCTCGACGCCGCGCGGCGTCGAATCGAAGCAGCGGGCGGGACGACACGCGACGACCGGCACGGCCTCGACTGCGTCGACGATCAGGGCGTCGAGTTCGCGGTGTACGTCGCAGCCCCCGACGAACCGCGCGCGGCTCAGCATCCGCGCGGCGTCGGCGAGATGTCATACCTGACGGTGCACACCCGCGACAGCGCACGGTTGCGCGAGTTCTACGGGACCGCGCTGGGCTGGACGTTCACGCCAGGACGCATCGCCGACGGCTGGGAGGTCGACGACGCGCACCCGCAGATCGGGATTGCGGGCGGAGCGGATTCCGACGTTGCGGTCCCGATGTGGAACGTCGACGACGTCGACGCCGCAGTCGAGCGGGTCCGCGCAGCGGGAGGCGCGGTGATCTCCGAGCCCGACCGCGCGGCGTACGGAGTCGTGGCACTGTGCGCCGACGACCAGGGAGCGCAGTTCTACCTCGGTCAGCTCTTCTGAGGCGACCAACCGGACAGTTGCGTGGGACCCACGGGTACAAAAATGCCCCCGTAGGTCCCACGCAACTTTTTCGTCAGCGGCTGTCGTAGCGCTCGCGCGCCTGCTCGACGTCGGGTAGGTGTCCCTCGACCAGTTCGATGACACCCACCAGGCGAGTGGCCACCTCACGCCCCAGATCGGTCAGGGAGTACTCCACCTTCGGCGGGATCGATTGCAGCACAGTGCGGTTGACGAATCCGTCGCGCTCCAGCGTCTGCAGCGTCACCGAGAGCATCCGCTCGCTGACACCCTGCACCCGACGCCGCAGGGCACTGAACCGCAGGTCGCCGTCGTAGAGGGCCCCGAGCGCGAGCAGGCCCCAGCGACTCGTCACGTCCTGCAGCACTTCGCGCGATCCGCAATCCCGCGCGAACACGTCGGCTTCTAGCGCCGGATCTTCTAGCTGCGAGTCTTCTGAAGCGGGATCGATGTCGGAGTCACGCGCCGAGCGGTCTTCTGCCCTGGTCATGGTCTCAGTGTACTGCACATTACAGCCAGCGCTTCCAGAAGCTGTTGCACTATACGAAAAGTAAGTGCACGATGAGATGGACAGCTTGATCCACCAGAACACCAGGAGATCACATGACCACCTACGCAATCACCGGAGCAACGGGCCAGCTCGGCGGACTCGCCGCCGAGAGCTTGCGCGCCGCAGGCGTCGACGTCGCCGACATCGTGGCGATCGTGCGCGACGAGAAGAAGGCGAGCACGCTGTCGAACGCGGGAGTGAACGTCCGCGTCGCCGACTACGAATCCCCCGAGACACTGCGCGCGGCACTTGCAGGCGTCGACCGCCTGCTGCTGGTGTCCGGCAGCGAGGTGGGTCGTCGAATCCCGCAGCACCGCAACGTGATCGACGCAGCCAAGGAAGCCGGGGTCGGACTGATCGCCTACACCTCCATCCTGCGCGCCGACACCAGCACGTTGGCGCTCGCCGAGGAGCATCAGGCCACCGAACAACTGCTCACCGAGAGCGGAATCCCCACCGTGCTCCTGCGCAACGGTTGGTACTCGGAGAACTACCTCGCGGGCGCGTCGGCCGCGATCAACTCGGGAAACCTCTACGGCAGCGCGGGCGACGGCAAGGTGGCGGGCGCGTCGCGTTCCGACTACGCAGACGCAGCGGCGTCGGCCCTGATCAACGCCAAGGGTGGCGAGATCTACGAGCTCGCGGGTTCGGAGCATCTGACGCTCAGCGACATCGCCGCCACGCTGGCGAGGGTGAGCGGCCGTCACGTGCACTACCAGGACCTCCCCGAGGCCGACTTCGCAGCCGCCCTGACCAGCAACGGTGTCCCCGAGGCGTTCGCAAAGGTCCTCGCCGACTCGGATGCGGGCATCGCGCGCGGTGAACTCGACTCCGATTCCACCGACCTCGAGACCCTCGCAGGCCATTCCTCGACGCCGCTCGCCGACGTGATCAGCGGCGCGCTTTCCGCGACTGGCGCCTGACTCGGGAGAGCGTGACCTCACGCGGGGCCGGTCGACCGGAGGGCGCACAACGCGGCCGTGATTGACTGTTGCCCATGTCTGCCCGCTACGCTGTGAGGCGCGTTGCGCAACGCATGCCGTTTGGTATCGGCACGGTCACCCTGGTGTTGATCGCACTGCTCGTCGCGACCGTCGGGATCGTGTTGTCCATGGGAACCCCCACGGTGGCACGGACGTACGAGAATGCCCAGCTCCGCGGATACACGCATCAGCCAGAGGTCGCGTGGACGGCGTCGGCGGAGACGCTGCCCGGCTACAACCAGACCGGCAGTATCGAGGTCGCCGACACCAGCGGTGATCAGTGGTTGCTCTCGTATCCGCGCGGCATCGGACGCGCCTATGAACTCGTCGATCGCCACAGCGGGCGTGCACTGTGGTCGCAGCCCGTCGTCGCGGGGCTCGGTTCGTGTGCGTTCGACGCCACTGGGAACGTCGGGTGCGCCATCAAGCTCGGTGATCAACCGGACGGCTTCTATCTTGTCGACGATTCGGGCAGCGTCGGTGCGCAGTCGGCACTCGACGACACCGCGCAGGTGGTCGGGGTCGGCGCGAACTTCGTGCGCATCGATCAGGCGGGTTATGAGGTCTCGATGCGCACCGCGACGGGCAAGCGGGTCTGGGGTCGCACCTTCGCGTCGGCGGCGCACGCGACCTTTGACCACGACATGCTCATCATCTCGACGGCGGACGGCAGCCGATTCGTCGTCGATTCGCGCGGCAAGGACTCGCTGCGCTGCCGTCAGTGCGACATTCTGACGTACTCGACGGGCCTCGCCGTCATTCGCCGCGACGGGGATCAGCAGTCCGTCGACACCTACGCCGTGGTCGGTGGCACCCCCAGCCGCCGCCCGACGTCGGAGTCCGCGGAAGCCGACGTGGTCGAGGGACCGTCGACCCTTCCGGTGCTGACGACGGTTGGCGACGCCTCCATGCAGGCGACGCAGGGCTTCTACCAGGTACGTGACCCGGCGCGCGGGGATGCGCTCTGGCAGATCACCGACCCGAACCTGTCGAAATCCAACACCCGACCGTGCGGATCGATGGTCGCCTTCGCGCGAATGGACCGCTCTCGAGTGATCTACCGACTCGACGACGGCGAGCGCCTCGGGACCCTTTCCGTGCCGAGCATCGACGATCCCGACACCAACCTCGACCTGTTGAACTGTGTCGGCTCGTCCGGCGATCATCTGGTGTTCGGCAGCAGCGGCCAACTGACCGCATTCGACGTCCCCGCGGGCAAGGTCGCCTGGACCCGCCCGATCCTCGGGCGAGCAGCCGACGTGGACGGCTACATCGTGCTCACCGAGGGCACCTCGCTGTCGGTGTTGCGACCCAACTAGGGGTTTCACGCAGGGCCGAAATCCTTGCATCGACAAGGGTCCAAAGCCCCTGTGTGCCAGACGTCACACTCGACGAAACATCCCCGTAACGACCAGCAACGTCGCAGCCGGCATTCAGTGACAACTCAGTTTTCGATAACGCTGCGATAACGGTAAGGACACGTCCGCATGTACGGTCTCTTTCGGCACATCCACCGACGTACGTGCGAGGTTCAGTTTTGGGTAAGCATTCGAAGCCGCGGCAGACCATTCTGCCGCACGCGTTCACCAAGTCGCGGGCACCGCTGATCGGGGCCGCGTTGATCCCCGTCGTCGGAGCCCTGACTGTTGCCGCGGGAGCCAATGCCGACCAGGGCGCTCTGGGCGCCCCCACATCGAGCCCGACCCACCACACCCAGTCCGCTGCCGCTCCGAGCGCGCAGAAGGACGCTGAGGCGTCGAAGAAGGCACCCGCACCCGCGCAGCCGGTCGTCGCGACCCAGAAGGTGACCGCGACGCCGCCGCCTCCCCCACCACTTCCTGCCAGCGTCACCGACGGCGCCGTCCCGCAGGTCGCCTTCGAGGCGTACCGCCACGCCGCCGACACCATGGCCCACGACCAGCCGACCTGCGGTATCCCGTGGACGCTCATCGCCGGGATCGGCAAGGTGGAATCGCACCACGCCAACGAGGGTGACGCCACACCCGACGGCACGCTGAAGAATCCGATCTTCGGACCTGTCCTCGACGGTTCGCTCGCAGGCAATCAGGTCATCACCGACACCGACGGTGGACGCCTCGACGGCGACTCCGTGCACGACCGCGCCGTCGGACCGATGCAGTTCATCCCCGCCACGTGGGAGAAGTACGGCGCCGATGGCAACGGCGACGGCAAGATCGACCCGCAGAATCTCTTCGACGCCGCGCTGACCACCGCCCGATACCTGTGCGACGGTCACCTCGACCTGCGCAACCAGGCCTCCGAGGCCACAGCCGTTCTGCGATACAACAACTCGATGGACTACGTGAACAACGTCCTCGGCTTCGCGCGTAGCTACTGATCGCGCACACCGACCGTCCGCCGGGGCGTGAGGGGTGGCCCCGGCGGGTTGGATCTGGCCGGTGGGATTAAGCCACCGAACTCAGAAACGCCTGCAGCGCAGCGGAATACATCGGAACGTCGGCGGCGCCCATCAGTTCACGTGCGCTGTGCATGGCCAGTTGCGGCGCGCCGACGTCGATGGTGAGCAGTCCCGTCCGCGTCGCCGTGATCGGTCCGATCGTCGAGCCGCACGGCAGGTCGGCGCGGTGGATGTAGCGCTGCATCGGCACACCGGCGGTGTCGCAGGCGAGAGCGAATATGGCCTCCCCCAACGCATCCGATGCATACCGCAGATTCTGATTGACCTTGAGGACCGGTCCGCCGTTGATCGCGATCCGGTGCGTCGGCTCGTGCCGGTCCGGGTAGTTCGGGTGGGTGGCGTGCGCCATGTCGCCCGAGACGCACACGCTCGACGCCATGGCGCGTAGATAATCGTCGCGAGAACCACCCTGCGACAGCACGATTCGCTCCAACGTCGTCGCCAAGAAGTCCGACGCCGCGCCGCGCTCCGACCCGCTGCCCACCTCTTCGTGGTCGAACAGTGCGAGCACTCTCGTGTGGATCGTGGGCTCGCCGTCGAGCAGCGCGTGCAGTCCCGCGTAGCAGGTGCCCTGGTTGTCGAGCCTTGGGGCGCTGAGCAATTCGTCTTCGGGTCCGATCAGCCTCGAGGGCGTGACGTCGTGCGTCATCAACTCCCATCCGAGCAGTGCGTCGGCGTCGATACCCGCGTACTCGGCAACCCACTGCAGGATCGGGGTCGCGGCGTCGACGCCCCAGATCGCGTCGACGTGTCGCTGGGGGTTCAGTGTGACGCCCTTGCGGTCCTCGGAGAGGTGAATCGCCAACTGGGGCACGCGAAGTACCGGCTCGGTGACGTTGACCAGCACACTGCTGACACCACTGTCCGCGCGGTAAGCCAGGCGACCCGAGAGTCCGAGGTCGCGATCGAGCCACGAGTTGAGCCACGCGCCGCCGTAGGGTTCGAGCGCAACCGTTGCCAGCCCGGCTGATTCACGGTCGGGGTTCTGCTTCAGCCGCAGATTGGGGCTGTCGGTGTGGCCGCCGACGATCCGGAAACCGTCGCCGTCGCCGAGATCCCACGCGATGATCGACCCACCACGAATGACATAGAACCGACGGCCCGCGTCGTCGACAAAGCCCTCGAAGGCATCGCTCTCCTCCGTCGACCAGTCCTGATCCTCGAAAAGGCGTTGGAATCCCGCGGATTCGAGTTCGGCGGCGACCGTCGCGCACACGTGGAAAGGTGACGGCGAGGCGTCGATGAACTCACCGAGCCCCTCGGCTGTGGCGGACGTTGCCAGCGACGGGGTGGGCATCGGGATCAGGCGTTGGCGAGTACGGCGTCGATCGCGGAGTAGAACAAGCCGAGGCCGTCGTCGCTGGGGCCGGTCAGCGCTTCGGTCGCATGCTCGGGGTGCGGCATGAGTCCGACGATGCGTCCGTTGGGGCTGGAGATGCCCGCGATGTCGAGGACGGAGCCGTTGGGATTGCTTCCGGCGTAAGTGAATACGACGAGGCCCTCACCCTTGAGTTCTTCGAGCTTACGTTCCGGCGCGACGTAGCGACCCTCGCCCGACTTCAGCGGGATGAGGATCTCGGCGCCTGCGTCGAACCGCGACGTCCATGCCGTCGTGTTGTTCTCGACCTTGAGCCACTGGTCCTGGCAGATGAAGTGCAGACCCTCGTTGCGGGTGAGCGCGCCGGGCAGCAGTCCTGCCTCGCACAGGATCTGAAAACCGTTGCAGATCCCCAGAACCGGCATTCCGCGCTCGGCCGCCTCGATCACCGCGCCCATCACGGGAGCGAACTTGGCGATCGCGCCCGCACGCAGATAGTCGCCGTAGGAAAAGCCGCCGGGAACGATCACGGCGTCGACCCCCTTGAGGTCGGCGTCGCCGTGCCAGAGTTCGACGGCCTCGGCGCCCGCGATGCGCACCGCACGCGATGCGTCGACGTCGTCGAGGGTTCCGGGGAAGGTGATGACACCGATACGTGCAGTCATGTGGTCCTACTCGACTCGATCTCGTGCCGTCAGTCGGCGATGCGGGAGACGGTGAAGTTCTCGATCACCGTGTTGGTGAGCAGTTCTTCTGCGATGCGGCCCAGGGTCACGTCGTCGACCGAGTCGTCGACCTCGAGCTCGAACCGCTTGCCCTGCCGCACCTCGGAGACGCCGTCGAATCCGAGCCGACCGAGGGCTCCGACGATGGCCTGCCCCTGCGGATCGAGGATTTCGGCCTTGGGCATCACGTCGACCACCACTCGTGCCATCGGCTAGCGCTCCTCTTCTCACGTGACATCCGCTCGACGAGACGCCGACGGATTTTCGACGGCTCTCACCTTACCGTTCAACCCGCAACCTGCACTCTCCGGTCGCGGTTTGCCGGTTCTGGATTGACCTGGCGTGCAGTTGGCCCGGTCGTGGAGTCGACCCGGTCAGAGCACCGCTTCGATGGCCTCGATCACGACGGGGTCGGTCGGCTCGGTGCGCGGGCGGATGCGAGTGGTCACGTGGCCGTCGGCGTCGACGACGAACTTCTCGAAGTTCCACTGCACGTCGCCTGCCTCGCCGCTGGCGTCTTCGGTCTTGGTGAGCTCGGCGTACAGCGGATGCCGGTCGTCGCCGTTGACGTCGGTCTTCTCCAGCAGCGGGAAGGTCACGCCGTAGGTGGTCGAGCAGAAGGTGGCGATCTCCTCGGCACTGCCCGGCTCCTGGCCCATGAACTGGTTGCAGGGCACGCCGACGACGGTCAGTCCGCGGTCGGCGTACTTCTCGGCGACCTCCTCGAGGCCCGCGTACTGCGGCGTGAGGCCGCACTTGCTCGCGACGTTGACCACGAGCAGCGGCCCGGAGAAGTCCGCGAGACTCAGCGCCGAACCGTCGAGCGCGGTGACCGGGATGTTCTTGATGTTGGTTTCCGACATGGATTCGAGCGTAGTCACGCAGGCCGACACGTAGACGCCTATGCCACAGATCACATTCGGCGCAGATCCTGGTTACATCTCACATACATTTGCGTTGGTGAGATAGTTGCAGGGGCGTTAGTGTTTCACAGTGTCCGCTCCCGCTCCGCTCCAGAACGACGCCGCATGTGATGCGCTCAGCAGTTTTCTGGAGCGACTCTCCTGCCTCGGTACAGCCGAGGCGATGGATACTCTCGCGGCGTCGGAGCTGACGTTCACGCAGTTCCGCGCACTGTTCGTCGTATCGATGCACGACGCCCCGATGCCCGTCCACGAGATCGCCGAGTGCGTCGACCTCTCGATTGCGACCGCGGGTCGCACCGTCGACCGACTCGTGCAGGCGGGTTTGGTCGATCGTCGCGAGGATCCGGGCGATCGTCGGGTCAAGCTCGTGACGCTGACCGACCAGGGCCGCGAGACCGTCGAAAAACAGTTGGACATCAAGCGAGACCTCGTCGGACGATTCATCGATGGACTGCCCGATGAATTCCGGGCCGCGCTGACGTCTGCACTACGGAACATCGTCGACGCCGACGTCGACTACTTCACGCTCGACCGCGAGTCCTCGAGGACCCGCACTGCGACACCGTCCACCTCCGAACCGAAAGATCCCTCATGACGAGTTCCTCTGCCGGCGCGCACGCGCACGCCGGCCCTCCGGACACCAAGCTCGATCGCCATGTGCTGATCGTCGCCGGTGTGGTCGTGCTCGGCGCGATCATGTCGATCCTCGACGTCACCGTGGTCTCGGTCGCGCAGCCGACCTTCCAGAACGAGTTCAACACCGACGCCGCAGGCGCCGCGTGGACGATGACCGGCTACACGTTGGCGCTCGCCGCCGTGATTCCGCTATCGAGTTGGGCCGCAGCACGTTTCGGCACCAAGAACGTGTACATGGCGTCGCTCGTCCTGTTCACGATCGGATCGGCGCTGTGCGCGTTGGCCAGCAACATCGGCATGCTCGTGCTGTTCCGCGTGATCCAGGGACTCGGCGGCGGCCTGCTCATGCCGATCGGCATGATGATCCTCACCAAGGCAGCAGGTCCCGAGCGCGTCGGTTCGGTCATGGCTGTACTCGGTATCCCCATGCTGCTCGGCCCCATCGCGGGACCGATCCTCGGCGGCCTGCTCATCGAAAAGGCGAGCTGGCACTGGGTGTTCCTCATCAACGTGCCCATCGGCATTGTCGCGCTTGTCTATTCGTGGTTCGCTCTGCGCAACGACGACGAGAAGTCGAAGCCGAAGATCGACATCGTGGGCCTGCTGTTGCTCTCCCCCGGCCTCGCGTTGTTCCTCTACGGCATCTCGTCGAGCACGGAGGCAGGCACCTTCATCGACGCCAAGGTCCTGACGACGTCGATCATCGGTCTGATCCTAATCGTCGGATTCGTCTGGCACGCACTGCATACCGACCACCCGCTCCTCGACCTGCGACTGTTCAAGAACAAGGTGCTCGCCATCGCGGTGATCACCATGACGTTCTTCATGATCGCCTTCTTCGGCGCGGCGCTGCTCTACCCGCAGTACTTCATCGGCGTGCGCGGCGAGAGCACGCTCGCGGCGGGTCTGCTGCTGGCACCGCAGGGTATCGGCGCCATGATCACCATGCCCATCGCGGGCAAGATGACCGACAAGATCGGCCCCGGCAAGTTCGTTCTCGGGGGCATCGTCCTGATGGCGGTCGGTATGGGCACCTTCGTGTTCCTCGGCGCCGACACTCCGTACTGGCTGCTCTGCGGCGCGCTGTTCGTCCAGGGTCTCGGCATGGGTATGACGATGATGCCGATCATGTCGGCAGCACTGGCGACCCTGAACAACAAGCAGGTGCCGGACGGCTCGACGCTGATGAATGTCGTTCAGCAGACGGCATCGTCGATCGGTACCGCCGTGATCTCGGTGATCCTCGCAACCAACCTCAAGACGCATCTGGAGGCTGGACTGGCCATGGGCTTCAACGCCGCACCGGAGAAGTACGACGGACTGGTGAAGGCAGGCCAGGCACCGGCAGAACCGCCACACCAGTGGTTCTCCTGGGCTGCAGAGGCGTTCGGTGCGACGTTCATCGTCGCGCTCGTCCTCATCGTCGTGACCTTGATCCCGGCGTTCTTCCTGCCGCGCAAGAAGATCGCGTCGCCGCTCGTCGAAGAGGATATGGACCGCGCGCCGATCATCATGCACTGACCTGATCGGCTGGTCACCACAAAATTGCCCCTGGTTGCGGAGATCGCAACCAGGGGCAATTCTTCTTCAGTCGGCTACTTCGTCAGTGCGCCGGTCTGCTGGAGAATCCAGGCCAGTTCGAATGCAACCTCTTCCCACTGCTTGTAACGACCGCTGACGCCGCCGTGGCCGGCCGACATCTCCGTCTTCAGCAGGATCGGAGCGTCGGAGGTGCTCAACGCCTGAAGCTTCGCAACCCACTTCGCCGCTTCGGTGTACATCACGCGGGTGTCGTTGAGTGACGTCTCAGCCAGGATCGACGGATACGGCTGCGCGGTGACGTTCTCGTAGGGCGAGTACGACTTCATGTACTCGTAGACGTCCGCGTCGTGCAGCGGATCGCCCCACTCGTCCCATTCGATGACCGTCAGCGGCAACGACGGGTCGAGGATCGAGTTCAGCGCATCGACGAACGGCACCGACGCCAGGATGCCGTTGAACAACTCGGGCGCGAGGTTGGCGACCGCACCCATCAACAGTCCGCCTGCCGAACCGCCCTCTGCGACCATCAGTTTCGGTGTTGTCCAGCCCTTGTCGACCAGGTACCGCGCCGAATCGACGAAGTCGGTGAAGGTGTTCTTCTTGGTGAGCGTCTTGCCGTTCTCATACCAATGACGGCCCATCTCGCCACCGCCACGCACGTGTGCGAGCACGAACACGACGCCGCGGTCGAGCATCGACAACCGTGACACCGAGAAGCCCGGGTCGAAACTGGCCTCGTACGAGCCGTAGCCGTAGAGCAGCAACGGTGCGGGCGACGGATTCCCACTGTCGTCCACGCCGACGCCCTTGCGTCGGACGATCGACAGCGGGATCTGCGTTCCGTCTGCGGCCGTTGCCCATTCGCGCGACTGCTCGTACTCGTCGGGGTCGTAGCCGCCGAGAACCGGCTGCCGCTTGAGTAGCGTGCGTTCACCGGTTTCGACGTCGAGCTCGAACAGTTCTGCGGGCTCGATGAAGCTGCCGTACCCGAAACGCAGACGGGGCGTTGCCCATTCGCGGTTGCCCGCGAGTCCCAGCGAGAACAACTCCTGCGCGACTGCGACTTCGATGAAGTCCTCCGCCACCGGCATCCCGTCGATCCGACGGAGATCCGCGATCGAGACCCGCGGCAGCGCGTCGGCGCGATACGACAGGACGAGGTAGTCGCGGAAGGCGTCGATGTCCTCGATGCGGACGCCGCGGCAGTGGCCGATGAATTCGGTTCGGGCAGAGGGGTCGTCGACGGGCGCGATGTCGATCGCGAAGTCCTCGGCCTTCTCGCCGTCGCGAATGTCGTTGTGCACGATCAAGAAGTAATCGCGACCGGAGATCTCGGCGTGCTCCACCGAGTATTCGACGCCCTCGACGCGCGGTGCGACACTGCGGAATTCACCCGTCGGATCGGCGGCGTCGAGCACGAAGCACTCGGACGTGATCTTCGATCCCGTCACGATCATCAGGTACTTGTCGCTGCGCGTGGAACCCATGCCGACCCAGTACCGCTCGTCGGGCTCGTGGAACACCTTGACGTCGTCGGTGCCCGCACCGATGTCGTGGCGCCACACCGTATCCGGACGCCACGCGGCGTCGACCGTCTGATAGAACACGTGCTTGGCGTCGAGCGACCACGACGCCCCGCCCGCGGTGTCGGTGATGACGTCGGGAAGCAGGTCGCCGGTCTCGAGGTTCTTGAACCGCAACGTGTATCGCTCGTCACCGACGACATCGGTGCTGTATGCGAGCCACTTGCCGTCGTGGCTGATGGCGAGCGCCCCGAGGCTGAAGAACTCGTGTCCCTCGGCTTCGACGTTGGCGTCGAGCAGGATCTCTTCGCCAGGCAGCGGGGCGTCGTCGGAGACCTCGGGTGGTGTCCAGTTGTCGACATCGACGATGGGGCAACGACATTGGATGCCGTACTGCTTGCCCTCCTGCGTGCGGCCGTAGTACCAGTAGCCGCCGCGTCGGCCAGGCACCGACATGTCGGTTTCCTTGGTGCGCGACTTGATCTCGCCGAAGATGGTGGCGCGCAGGTCTGCGAGCTGCGCCGTATTCGCCTCCGTGTAGGCATTCTCGGCTTGGAGGAAGGCGATCACCTCGGCGTCGTCCTTGTCGCGCAGCCACTCGTACTCGTCGACGAAGGTGTCGCCGTGGTGGGTGCGCTCGGTACGAACCTTCTTCGCGACCGGCGGTACCGCCGTGTCGGATGCGATCGGGGTGGCAGCGTTGCCGGGTTGTGCGTCGGTCACAGGTCTCCTATGCGTGGTCGGGCCAGTCGTCGAACGACTTCTGCGAAATCAGTTCGTAGGCTTCGATATAACGTGCGCGGGTCCGCTCGACGACGTCGGCGGGCAGGCTGGGTGGTGGATTGTCGGACGATCGGTCCCAACCCGACGCCGCCGAGGTCAGCCAGTTGCGGACGATCTGCTTGTCGAAGCTGGGTTGGACATGTCCCGGCGTGTACGAGGCGGCGTCCCAGTACCGGGACGAGTCGGGGGTCAACACCTCGTCGGCAAGGACGAGCGAGCCGTCGGGGGTTTGCCCGAACTCGAACTTGGTGTCGGCCAATATGATTCCGCGATCCGCGGCGAGATCGGCTGCCCTGCCGTAGATGTCGAGCGTCGCGCTACGCAGGGAGTCGGCGAGCTCGGCTCCGACGACATCTGCCGCTTGCTCAAAGGTGATGTTCTCGTCGTGATCACCCTGCTCCGCCTTGGTCGCGGGAGTGAAGATCGGCTGCGGCAGCTTGTCGGCCTCGCGCAGACCCGACGGGAGCACGACGCCGCACACCGCGCCGGTCTTGTTGTAGTCGATGAGACCGGACCCGGTGAGATAGCCGCGGGCGACGCATTCGACGGGCACCATGGGCAGCTTGTGCACCACCATCGAACGGCCGACGAGTTCGGCGGGTATGCGCTCGTCGTCGGGGCCACCGGCGAGATGGTTGGGCACGCCGAGCGCGTCGAACCAGAAGAAGCTCATCGCGGTGAGGATGCGGCCCTTGTCGGGTATCTCGGGCGAGAGCACGAAGTCGTACGCCGAGATGCGGTCGCTGGCGACCATGAGAAGGGTGTCGGAATCGATCTGATAGATCTCGCGCACCTTGCCCGAGGCCACAAAGGTGTACGAATCGAGAGCTGGACGCATGCTTCGACCTTAGATGCTGCGCCTGCGCGGAGACATGTTCGGGTTGGTGGCCGAGACATCGGACCCCCGGCACATCATGTGGGACCGTAGGCAGATGACCTCTCCCGCGATCACCATCACCTACTGCACGCAGTGCAACTGGCTGCTGCGCGCGAGCTGGATGGCGTCCGAGCTGCTGAGCACCTTCGGCACCGACCTCGGCTCGGTGACCCTGGTGCCCGGCACCGGCGGCATCTTCCGCATCGACGTCGACGGGACGCAGCTCTGGGAACGCAAGGCCGACGGCGGGTTCCCCGACGCCGCCGAACTCAAGCGCCGCCTGCGCGACACCGCGCTGCCCGACTGGCAACTCGGACACTCCGAAAAGAAGTGAGTGGTTTCGACAAGCTCAACCAGCGGCGGCACAGCTCAACCAGCGGCGGCACGACTCAACCAGCGGCGGCACAGCTCAACCAGCGGCGGCACAGCTCAACCAGCGGCGACACGGCTCAACCGGCTGGATGCGGCGCCTAGAGGATGGGTGCGGGCACGTAGTTGGCGGCCTCGGGGTTGTCGGCGATGAGCTTCTCGGCGGCGGCGATGACGTCGGCGACCTGGCGGCCTGCGGCTCCGACGAACGCCTCCTTGTCGTCGAGTAGCGCGTCGAGCTGGGCGCGGTCGAGGGGGATGCGGTCGTCGGCGGCGAGGCGATCGAGCAGGTCGGGCTCGCGACCTTCCTCCCGCATCGCAAGCGCAACCGCGACGGCGTTCTCCTTGATCGCCTCGTGCGCGGTCTCGCGCCCCACGCCCGCCCGCACCGACGCCATCAGCACCTTGGTGGTCGCGAGGAACGGCAGGTAACGGGCCAATTCCTTCTCGATGACCGCGGGGTATGCGCCGAACTCGGCGAGCACGGTCAGGAAGGTCTCCAGCATGCCGTCGATCGCGAAGAAGGCGTCCGGCAGCGCGACGCGTCGAACGACCGAGCAGAACACGTCGCCCTCGTTCCACTGCGCGCCTGCGAGTTCGGCAGCCATCGAGCCGTAGCCGCGCAGCACCACCTGCAGGCCGTTGACACGCTCACAGCTGCGCGTGTTCATCTTGTGCGGCATCGCCGACGACCCGACCTGGCCCGGCTGAAAGCCCTCGGTGACCAGCTCGTGGCCCGCCATCAGCCGGATCGTGTGCGCCAACGACGACGGCCCCGCACCCACCTGCACCAGGGCAGACACGACGTCGTGATCGAGCGAGCGCGGGTAGATCTGGCCGACAGATGTGAGCGATCGCGCGAATCCGAGATGCCCGGCGACACGCGATTCGAGTTCGGCGAGCTTCGACGCGTCGCCGCCCAACAGGTCGAGCATGTCCTGGCTGGTACCCATCGGCCCCTTGACGCCACGCAGCGGATAGCGGTCGATGGTTTCGTCGACGCGCTGCAACGCGATCATGAACTCGTCGGCAGCGGAGGCAAACCTCTTGCCCAACGTCGTGGCCTGCGCGGCGACGTTGTGACTGCGTCCGGCCATCACCGTCGAGCTGTACTGCGCAGCATGCTCGACGAGTCGTGCGAGCACCGTGATGCCGTGCGCGTACACGTGACGCAACGACTGCAGGACCTGCAACTGCTCGACGTTCTCGGTGAGGTCGCGGCTCGTCATGCCCTTGTGGATCTGCTCGTGCCCGGCGAGCGCGTTGAACTCTTCGATGCGCGCTTTCACGTCGTGGCGGGTGACGCGCTCACGCTCGGCGATCGACGCGAGGTCGATCTGGTCGATGACGGCCTCGTAGTCGGCGACCGCACCGGCGGGGACGTCGATCCCCAGATCCTGCTGCGCCTTCAGAACGGCCAGCCACAGGCGGCGTTCGAGCGCGATCTTGTTGGTCGCCGACCAGATCTCGGCGAGGTCGGCAGACGCATATCGACTGGCCAGAACATTGGTGATGGCAGGTTTCGACACGTCAACAGTCTAGTCGTGCGGTCGGCAGTCGCCCTCCACGGGCGTATGGCCGCGCACCGGCAACGGGCGCCGGCTCAGATCGCGATGCACGTCCCGCCGGAGCCGTAGCCCTGATGCACCCGTGCCAGCGTCAGCTTCGACCGCACATTCTTCTGTTTCGTGTAGAGGTATCTGTCGCCGATCCGCCGCGGAATCCACTTCACCGTGGCCTGTCCGCCCGCGGGTTCGGCGCTCCCGATGAGCCGTGGCGTGTAGCCCTTCCTGCCCTCCCAGAACGTGACCGTCCCGCGCGAGTTCACCAGTCCCGTCAGCCAATACGTGCATCCGGTTCCGTAGACCACCGATGAGAACGGAACTCCCGGATCGGGCGCCTGAACCGGTTCGGCCGACGCCGCACCCTGCGCCGACAAGGCTCCGAGGAGCACGCCGACCACTACGACGACGGTCGCCACAGCCCGACCGATCACACGGCGCCACGCCACGGCGGTCCTCCGATCCGTCACTGTGAATCCTCCAATCGCGGGGCCAGTACGTCGACGACCTCACCGAGCGCATCGCGCGTCGCGGCGACCGGCGACGATCCATTACCGAGTGCACCGAGAACGGCCCCGTCTTCGATGGCGATGAGGTTCTCGATGTGCGCCGCCCGCGCCAACCGTCCCGATCTGTCGAGCACGACGAGGTGTGTCGAGGCGAGTGTCGCACGTCGCGCGGCCACGACGTCGTAGAGCCGTGGGTATCTCGGTGTGAGCGCGATCATCTCGTAGCGGGCCGCCAGCTCGTCGTAGGGGGTGTCCTCACCGACGAAGACGTCGGCGAGGATCTCCGCGGTCGCGTGCCCTCCTCGACGACGCCGCGCAACCGCTTCGCCCCGATCGACGATCGCCTGCTCATCGGCCCGCGAGACGAACGCCGCGGCCTCGGCCATCAGGTCTTCGAGCGAGCCGAAGTAGTACGTGGTCGACGCGAGTGGCAATTGCGCACGATCGGCAACTGCTCGGTGACGCACGGCGTCGAAGCCGCCTTCCAGCAACAACTCTCCGGCAGCCGCGATGAGACGCGACCGCCTGCGCTCTCCCTTGGGAGTGGTCGCCGCCGTCATGGCCCCCATGCTGCCAAGCGATCTCACTACGCGGTTGGCTTTCGCAAATCTCGACCTCGTGATCACACGCGTTGAAACTCGTGCCTGAGTCGGCTTCGCCGTGGATCACGAGGCATGGGTTCCCTCCGCGCTTCTCGACGGAGGTTCACGTTCGACAAATACCCCTAGGGGTATAGTGGATGGCAGTACGTACCCATTTCCAGGAGGCGCAACATGGTCGGCGACGACGAAGCGATCACCGTCGTACTCAACAGATTGCGCCGTGCGCACGGTCAGCTCGCAGGCGTCATCTCCATGATCGAGCGGGGTCGCGACTGCAAGGACGTCGTCACGCAGCTCGCCGCGGTCTCGCGTGCACTCGATCGCGCCGGGTTCAAGATCGTCGCCATGGGCCTGCGTGAATGCCTCACGGGCGACGAGGCGACGACGGAACCCATGACAGAAGAACAGCTCGAGAAGCTCTTCCTCGCCCTGGCCTGACATCGGCCCGAGATCCGGCCGTACAGAATCACCGGCCACGCCGTACAGAATCACCGGCCACACAGAAAGGAAGCGCCATGCAACTCGGCTACTCCACCACCCTCACCACCGACTTCGACGACGCCGTCGCCCGCACCCGCGCGGCGCTGGGCGAGCAGGGATTCGGCGTGCTGACCGAGATCGACGTCACCGCGACGTTGAAGAAGAAGCTCGACGAAGACATCGAGCCCTATCTGATCCTCGGTGCGTGTAATCCGGGTCTCGCGCATCGCGCGCTCGGCGTCGAACGGCAGATCGGTCTGCTGCTGCCCTGCAACGTGGTCGTCCGGGCGAATCCCGAGGTCACGGGCGAGGTGATCGTCGAAGCGATGAACCCCGACATCATGGTCGCGGTCACCGATGCACCGGGGCTACCCGACGTGGCCGCCGAGGCATCGACCAAGCTGAAGGCGGCGATCGCCGCAATCTAGCCGGTGCCCACTATCCTGTGAACTCGATGAGCACCGATCACCCAGCCACCGAGCGAACCTCGCGCGCCGGCACCGCCTCCGACGCACCGTCTGCGCAGCCCAACCGCCGGGCTGTTCTCGCGTCCGCACTGGGCGTCTCAGCTATCGGAGCCCTGTCTGCGTTGTCGCTGTCGGCGTGCTCGCGGTCGGATGCGGTGACGGTCGACGAGCGTCGAGCGGCGGCCCCTCGTTCGGCCGACGACGAGCTGCCCGTCGAGACCTCGCCCGCGCCGATCGCCGAGGGCCCGAAGCTGATCACCGGGAGCTTCGTCTCCGCCAAGATGGGTGGTCGGCCGACGCGTTGGGCGGTCGCACGTCCCTCGGGTGTGACCGGGACGCTTCCCGTCGTGGTGGTCCTGCACGCGTTGAACACCAACGAGCAGTCGATCTTCACCAGCAAGCTCAGCATCCAGACCGTGCTGCAGGAGTACGTCGACGCGGGCAATGCACCGTTTGCGATTGCCGCTGTCGACGGCGCGCGCAACTACTGGCATGCGCGCGTCGACGGAACCGATGGCGGCGCAATGGTTCTCGACGAGTTCATCCCGATGCTGGCGAGCAACCCCGAACTCGACCTGTCCACCGAGCGACTCGGACTTTTCGGCTGGTCGATGGGCGGTTACGGGGCGCTGCGCCTCGGAGCGCTGCTCGGCGCACCTCGCGTGGCCGCGATCGCGGTGAGTTCGCCTGCGCTGTGGGCAGATCCGAACAATTTTCCGCAGCGGGCCTTCGACAGCTTCGACGACTATCAGCGCAACTCGCTGTTCGGCCAGCAGCGCGCGTTCGACAAGATCCCCCTACTGATCACCATCGGGTCGAGCGATCAGTTCTTCACCTACACACGCCAGTGGGCGGCGGGCCTGCACCCACCCGCAGCATTCGGCACGGCGGCGGGTGGACACACAAATCGCTACTGGCGCAGCGTTCTTCCCGATCAGGTGGCGTTCCTCGGGCGCGAACTGGCCCGTTAGAGCACCGGTGAGATCAGATACTGATCTCACCTTCGAGCGCGGCCCTGCCGATGTCGGTGCGATGATGCGAGCCCGGCAGCTTGATCGCGTCGATTCGCTCGTACGCCTGGGCGCGCGCCTCGGCGAGGTCGGCACCCACACCGAGCACCCCGAGTACCCGACCTCCCGCCGAGACCACCGCACCCGAAGCGTCGATTGCCGTCCCCGCGTGCAGCACGCCCTCGCCGCCTGCGCCGATGATCACGTCGCCCGTGCGTGGCTTGCCGGGATAGTTCTCCGCTGCGACCACCACAATGACCGCCGCGCCGTCTTCCCACTCCAGTGGGGGCAGATCGGCCAGGGTGCCGGTTGCCGTCGCGTTGAGCGCTTGTCCCAGAGGCGATTTCAGCAGTGCGAGCACCGCCTGGGTCTCGGGATCGCCAAAGCGGCAATTGAATTCGACGACGGCCGGTCCGTCGTTGCCGATCGCGAGTCCGGCATAGAGCAATCCGGAGAACGGCGTGCCGCGTCGAACCAACTCTGCGGCAACAGGTTTGACCACGTCGTCGACGATCTGCGTGGTCATCTCGTCGGGTAGCCACGGCAGCGGCGTGTAGGCACCCATGCCACCGGTGTTGGGTCCGGTGTCGTTGTCGCCGACGCGCTTATGGTCCTGTGCGGGGATCAGCGGTACCACGGTCTCGCCGTCGACCAGGCAGAACAGCGAGACCTCCGGCCCGTCGAGGAAGCTCTCGAGCAGGACCGGGTGGCCGATCTCGAGGCATTCGGCCGCGTGGCTGCGCGCGGCCGCGCGGTCGGTGGTCACGACGACGCCCTTGCCCGCGGCCAAACCGTCGTCCTTGACCACCCAGGTCGGGCCGAAGCGATCAAGAGCGGCGTCGAGTTTGGCAGGGTTGTCGACGACCTCGCTGTGCGCGGTACGGACCCCGGCCGCGGCCATGACGTCTTTGGCGAAGGCCTTCGATCCCTCGATCTGTGCCGCTCGTGCACCGGGGCCGAACGTCGCGAACCCGGCGTCACGCAGCGCGTCGGCCACACCGAGAACCAGCGGCACCTCGGGGCCGATGACGACGAGATCGGCGTCGAGCTGACGCGCGAGGGCCAGCACACCGTCGGACGACACGACGTCGACGGCGTGATTGGTGGCGATCGACGCAGTCCCCGCGTTGCCGGGCGCGACGTGCAGTTCGGTGACCGACGGATCGCGGGACAGGCCGAGGAGCAGGGCGTGTTCACGGCCGCCCGAGCCGATGACTAGTACGCGCACGCCCACGACTCTAGTGGTTGCAGTGCCCGCGAAGCAGCACAGGTGGGGCGGCGTCGACGCGGCCGAGCAACGTCACGACACCACGACGTCGAGTCCCATGTCGACGAGCGCTTGCGCGCGCCGCGGCACGCGAAACGCCTCGTCGACGATCACGATGAAGACCGGCGCCAACGCGACCACCACGACGGAGATCGTCAGCGAGACCCCGGCGAAGGCCATCCACACCCCGGCGACGAGTAGCGCAACGGCCCCGACCGCGCACAGCAGCGAGACCGGGTCGAATTTCACCAGGTAGTCGTACATGCCGAGAACAGACAGACAGTAGATACCCAATGGCACCGCGACGCATGCCACGACGGCACCCGCGCTGATCTTCGCCTCGTGCTCGGTCCAGAGTGCTGCCACCTCGAGGCCAGCTCCGGTTGCCGCGGCCGACATGAAGATCACGGTGTGTCCATAGCCCCACTGAAAGCACTTGCTCTGGTTGAGATGCAGCGCGTCGCCGACCGGGACGGTGAAATAGATCCACCACATCGCGAAGATCATGACCATCGCGGAGAGGCCGAAGACCGCCGACTCGGTCGTCCAACCCTCTTCCTCGACCACCGCCTGCAAGATCGCCACGGTGCCGACGACACCTTCGCCGAGGGTGACGATGGTCAGCGCCGAATAGCGCTCGGCGATGTGATGTGGATGCCACGGCGTCGAGGTGAAACGCGTCTCCGCCACGTACGGCCCGAGATATTCGACGAACGCGCACACTGCGATCGCGATGATCGTCGGCCACAGCGACAGGTCGACGATCGCGACGATCACCCACAGGATCTGAGCGATGAGGATCATCAACGCATAGGTCAGGCAGGTCTTGCGGTATCGCGGACTCTGCGACGCCGCGCGCAGCCACTGGGTGACCAAGCCCAGACGCATGACCACGTACCCGATGACGACGACGCGGATGTCGACGTGCTGGTTGTTGTCGATCGAGCTGAACACCGGCGCGACCCCCAACGCGAGGATCGCGACGCCGACCATCTGCACCAGCACCATGACGCGGAAGAACCAGTCGTCGGTGTCGAATGCGGAGGCGAACCAACTGAAGTTGATCCACGCCCAGATCGCGGCGAACGTGCACAGGACGTATCCGAAGAAGGCGGTGCGCCAGTGACCTTCCGCGAGGTAGTGGGCCACCTGCGTACCCGCCACCGAGAAGATCACCACGAAAACGAGGTCGAAGAACAACTCGAGGTTGGTCGCCGAGCGTCGTTCCTCGTGCGGGTCACGGCCCGTCATCCGACTCAGTCGATGTCCGATCGTCAATGCCACGATCAGAACCTTAAACGTCGAGGGGCGTCGACGTCAGGTCACTCAAACCAGACCGGAGCAATCGCAACGCGTGGTTGTCTATTCACTCCTGCCCTGCGAGTTCCCGACGTCGACGTCGGGCGACTACTTGGGAGCGGTCAGGTCGTAGGTGGTCACACCGTCGACCGTCTTCGCGGTGAAGTTCTGCTCCACCCACGTGGTGATCTGACTCGACGGCCTGCTGCTGTCCGAACCCCCACCGAATCCACCGCCACCGAATCCACCGCCGCCGATGAAGTAGTGGATCTTCTTCTGCTCCACCAGCTTCTGGAACTCTGCGAGCGTCGGCGACGGATCGGTGCCGTTGAAGCCGCCGATCGGCATCACGGAGTAACCGGACTCGAGTTGGTAGCCCGACGCCGTGTTCGAGCCGACGGCCGCTGCGACCCAGGTGAAGTCCTGGGCGTCTGCCTTCAGCAGAGACAGCATCTGCGCGCTGGGCTTCGACCCGTTGAGCAGGCCGCCACCGGGGCCACCCATTCCGCCGCGTCCTCCTGCAGATCGCGAGCCCGTACCGTTCTGCGATTGCCCGGGCCGCCACATCTGACCCTGCTGGCCCGGTTGTCCCGGTTGCTGACCTGCCTGACCCGGTTGACCTGCCTGACCCGGTTGACCTGCCTGACCGGCGCCGCCCGCCATCGGCGGCATGCCGCCGGTTCCACCGAAGCCTGCGCGGCCCATGCGCATTCCGCCGCCCGGGCCGAATCCGCCCTCGACGCGCGGTCCGGCGCTGATGATCGAGCCCTGCTTGGCCGTGGTGATGGTGTCGACCGTGTACGCGAACGGGCCTGCGAGTGCGGCGATCACCGACATCGCGATCGCGAGCGCACCGACGTAGGCGCGTTGCGCGAACAACATCGCGGCACCCCCGACGATCCCGAGGAACAGCACCACGTAGCGCAGCCATGGCACGAAGTCCGACGACCGTGCGAGGAGCGCGAAACCCCAGATCGCCGCAATCCACACCGCGGCGGCAAGCACACATCGGACCCACACCTTGTCGCGTGCACGCCAGGCCACCGCGGCACCACCGGCGAGTACGGCGGCGACGGCCGGCGCGAGGGCAGCGGTGTAGTAGCTGTGGAAGATGCCCGCCATGAAGCTGAACACGGCCATCGTCACGAGCAGCCAGAGCCCCCACACGACGAGGTAGGCGCGTCGCGTGTCGGTGCGCTTGGCCCTACCGATGATGATCAGCGCAGCGATACCGAGCACCAGTGCCGACGGGATCAGCCAGGCGATCTGACCACCCTGCTCGGGCTGGAACATTCGCAGCAGTCCGGGCTGTCCCCACATGCCACCGCGACCACCGGGCGCGCCCGGTCCCGCGAAGTCGGCACCCATTCCGCCGGGCCCCGCTGCCGAACCGCCGTAGGTACTGCGCCCCATACCCGGTCCGACGCTACCGGTCTCGTTGCCACTGAGGCGACCGAAACCGTTGTAGCCCAACGTCAATTCCATCACGGAGTTGTTCTGCGATCCGCCGATCCACGGCCGCGACGACACCGGCCACAGCGCGACGGCGAGCAGCCACCAACCCGCGCTGACGATCATCGCACCGAGTGCGGCGAAGCAGTGCGTGAGGCGCCTGCCCCACCCGCCGGGACCGAACGCGAAGTAGGTGATCGCAAGTCCCGGCACGATCAGCATCACCTGCAACTGCTTGGTGAGGAAGCCCAACCCGACGAACACGCCGACGAGGATCATCCACCGAAGCCGTCCTGTCTCAACGGCTTTCAGGCACGCCCAGACCGCGGCGATCATCAACAGGATGAGCAGCGCCTCGGGATTGTTGAAGCGGAACATCATCGCGGCGACCGGGGTGAGCGCCAACGTCGCACCGGCGAGAATACCCGCCCAGTGTCCGAAGTACCTGCGGGTCATCCAGTAGAGCAACGCCACCGATGCCACACCCATCAGGGCGTTGGGCACCAGGATCGCCCACGAGTTCAACCCGAAGATCCGCACCGACAGCGCCGGAATCCACAGCGACGCAGGCGGCTTGTCGACAGTGATCGAGTTCGCCATGTCCGACGACCCGAAGAACCATGCCTTCCACGACTGCGACCCCGCCTGGATCGCCGCGGAGTAGAACGAGTTGGCCCAACCGTTCGCCGAGAGGTTCCAGAGGTTGATGATCGTCGTCGCGATCACTAGTGCGGCAAGCGATCCGCGCTCCCAGAGCCTCGTGCGTGCCATCGAACCGGCCGAGGTGTCGACAGGCGCACGGCCCCGGGAGTCCGGGGCCGTCGCCGATTCTGCTGTGGTGGTCATCGTCTCGATTCTTGCTCGGTGGGGCGGCTGGCAGCAGTGTGACCGGCCTCGTGAATGCGGTGCGACGTCATTCCGTTGCCTCTGCGGTGCGTCGCAGGTGAGCACGGAACACCCACCGCAATCCGACGAAGCGAGTCGCAGTGGCCACCAGATTGGCGACGATCAGCACGACGAGCTCGACATGCTTCGACGCTCCCGGCGCGTAGGCGTGTAGCCCTGCGAGTGCCCCCGCGGTGACCGCCCAGCCGAACAGGAACACGCCGAACCCGAAGAGCTGATGTTTGAGAGCATCCTCGCGGCCGTGCACACCGAAGCTGAACTTGCGGTTGGCCGCGGTGTTGAGCACCGCGGTCACCGCGAGTGCAACGAAGTTGGAGACCTGCGCACCGAGGATCGAGTGCAGCAACAGGTAGAGCACCGCATACGCGGCCGTCGACGCCACCCCGACGACGCAGAACCGGACGAGCTGACCGACCATGCCCGGTGGCACACCCGCGATGTCGGGACCGGCCGCGCGCTCACGGCCGACCGTCGAACGCAGTTCAGCGATGGGCAGTCGACCCCGCGCCAGCGCGTAACCCACGCGGGCGCAGCCCTTGAGATCGTCGACCGCGGTGGACACGATGTCGACGGTGCTGTTCGGGTCGTCGACCCAATCGACAGGAACCTCGGCGATCCGCAGCCCGATGCGCTCACCGAGCACGAGCAGTTCGGTATCGAAGAACCAGCCTGTGTCCTCGACGTAGGGCAACACCTGACGGGCGATGTCGGTGCGCATCGCCTTGAAGCCGCACTGGGCGTCGGAGAACTTGGCGCGCATCGTCGTACGAAGAATGAGATTGTATGAGCGCGAGATGAATTCGCGCTTGGTGCCACGTACCACGCGTGAACCGCGGGACAGTCGGGAGCCGATCGAGATGTCGGAGTGCCCGGACTCCAGCGGTGCGATGAGCGGCATCAGCGCGTTGAGGTCGGTGGACAGATCCACATCGCAGTAGGCGACGATCCGTGCGTCGCTGCGTGTCCACACCGCCTTGAGTGCCCTACCGCGACCCTTCTCGTCGAGGTGTGCCACCCGGATGTCGCCGAGTTCACCCGCGAGTTCCGCTGCGATCGCGACGGTCGCGTCGGTGCTCGCGTTGTCGGCGACGGTGATGCGCGCAGTGAACGGGACGTGTGCGCGCAGATGGTCGTGGAGGCGGCGCAGGCACCGCGAGATGTCGTTCTCTTCGTTGTAGACCGGCACGACGATGTCGAGTACCGGAGCGGTGACCGATGTGTCGGCGACGATCGTCACGGGTGCCGCGGCCTGCGGGAGGGCTTCTGTCGTCATGAGTACAGGTTCGGGTGCCAAACTGCAGCAACTCTGCGTCGAACCTGCCAGCTTCCTGTGAGCGTCTGGCCTGCGAAAAGAACCTCGTCGGTGGACGTCACTAGATTGGCGGGCATGACGGGAACATCGGTAGGACTGTCCGACGACGACCAAGCCGTCGCCGACGCTGTCATCACCAGCCTCGCGGGCGACGGCGCGCGCCTGCGCGACGACCAGCTCAGCGCGGTGGTCGGGTTGGTGGGGAGTTCGGGGAGCTCAGGGCCGCGTGTACTCGTGGTGCAGGCGACGGGGTGGGGGAAGTCGGCGGTCTATTGGACTGCGACGGCGATCCTGCGGTCTCATCGGCGGGGTCCGACATTGATCGTGTCGCCACTGTTGTCGCTGATGCGCGATCAGGTGTCAGCGGCAGAGCGCGCCGGACTGCGGGCGGCGACACTCAATTCGTCGAACGTCGACGACTGGTCGGCGATCGAGGCGTCGTTGCGCTCCGGCGAGCTCGACGTTCTGCTCGTCTCGCCAGAGCGCCTCGCCAATCCCGGATTCGGCAGGCGTGTGCTCGACGCGCTGTCGGGCGAACTGGGCCTGCTCGTCATCGACGAGGCGCACGCGATCTCCGATTGGGGTCACGATTTTCGGCCCGACTACCGCCGGGTCTCCGACGTCCTGCAGTCGCTCAATCCGCAGACTCCTGTCCTCGCGACCACGGCCACGGCGAACAGTCGGGTCACCGACGACGTCGCCGCGCAACTCAGCGCAGGCGGCGAGCAGTCCGAGACGCTGGTGCTGCGCGGTCCGCTCGCGCGAAAATCGTTGCACCTGAACGTGATCGACGGACTGTCACCGATCGGGCGGTATGGATGGGTCGCACAGCACCTGCCGGAACTCCCCGGTTCAGGCATCGTGTACGTGCTCACCGTCGCCGACGCCGAGCGCCTCGTCGACGCGATTCGCGCGATACACGGCGATTCGCTGGCCGTCGAGGCATACACCGGGCAGCTCGACGCCGACCGCAGGCACCATCTCGAAGACGCCCTGCTGCGCAACGAGGTCAAGGCGCTCGTCGCGACGTCTGCGCTCGGAATGGGTTACGACAAGCCAGATCTCGGGTTCGTGGTGCATGTCGGATCGCCGCCGTCGCCGGTGTCGTACTACCAGCAGGTCGGGCGTGCGGGCCGCGCACTCGACGACGCCGTCGTGATGCTGTTGGCGTCGGCCACCGACAACTCGGTGTGGGACTACTTCGCGACCGCCACCATCCCTGATCCGGTGAAGATGGAGTCGGTGCTGTCGGCGTTGCGCGAGGCCGACGAGCCGATGTCGGTGCCCGCACTGGAGGCGGCTACCGGGCAGCGTCGGGGTCGAATCGAGTTGATGCTCAAGCAGCTTGCAGTCGACGGCGCTACCGAACGCGGGCCGGACGGGTGGTCGGCGACGGGTACGCCGTGGACGTTCGACGCCGCCCACTACGACGGCGTCGTCGCGGTTCGACGTCGCGAAGCCGACATCATGCGCAGCTACATCGCAGGCCGACAATGTCTGATGCAGTTGCTCACCGAGTCGCTCGACGACCCGCAGGCGCAACCGTGCGGACGTTGCTCCGTGTGCACGGGAGCCCTGACCCCGCCGCTGACCGCCGACGTCGATCCCGCCGTCGTACGCACGATCACCGGCAACCTTCGACGTTCCGCGCAGATTCTCGAACCACGAAAGATGTGGCCAGGTGGCGATTTCGGACGTCGCGGCCGCATCGCCGCCGACCTCGCCGCCGAACCGGGACGAGTGCTGGCACACGCCGACGCCCCGGAGTGGACCGACCTCCTCACCGCCGCTCGCGCCGCCGATCCGCAGGCACTGGCCGACCTCGGCGACGCCGCCGTGGCGACACTGTCGTCGTGGGTGCGGCAGTCGGGAGTGCGACCCGACATCATCATGTCGCTGCGCCTGACCGGCACCAACCTGGCCGATCAACTCGCCGAACATTTACGCGTCGTCGGCAAGCGGCCGGGCGGACATCTACCGGTGCGACAGGGCAACCCACCCGATCGCGACGCACCCGGCGCCGTCGAGGCCGCCTACTGGCGCGACCACCTCGGCGAACCGCCCCCGGAGGTCGCGGGTCAGAACGTGCTGCTCGTCGTCGACGAGTCGCGGTCGGGGTGGGCGATCACACTCGCCGCCGCCACACTGCGTGAGGCTGGCGCCACCGCGGTCATGCCGCTGCTGATCCACCGGAGCGTCTGACCGGCCGGCCGGTGCCGACCGGGCGCTCGAGACTGCCGACTGGGCGCTCGAGACTGCCGACTGGGCGCTCGAGAGTGTCGAGTGTGCGCTCGAGACTGCCGACTGGGCGCTCGAGACTGCCGAGCGGGCGCTCGAGAGTGTCGAGTGTGCGCTGCGGACGCTCAGTCGGCGACGTACTCGCCGTAGCCGGTGGCCCGGAGCGCGGCGCGGATCTTCTCCGCGTCGGCGTCGAGTTCCTCGGGCGTGATGTCTTTGCGAGCCTTGCTGAGGTCGAACGTCTCCATGCTCTTGGCGGGGAACACATGGAGGTGGACGTGCGGGATCTCGAGCCCGGCGATGAGCAGACCCATGCGCGGAGCGTCGAACGCGGCTTTGACTGCGCGGCCGACCTGCTGCGCGACGTCGGCCAGATGAGTGAACGACGCCGTGTCCATCTGCTCCCAGTGATCGACCTCCTTGCGCGGCACGACCAGGACGTGGCCCTCGGTCACCGGCTCGATGGTGAGGAATGCGACCGCCTGGCCGTCCTTCCACACGAATCGACCGGGCAGTTCTCCGTTGATGATCTTGGTGAATACCGATGCCATGAGGACAGTCTATGGCGGTCGGGCGGCAATCCTGCGGGTGTTGTCGGCAATCCTGCGGGTGTTGTCGGGGATCGGGTCGTGTTGCCTGCGATCTTGTCGGTGGGCCGTGACATTCTTTTCCTGTGAGTCGTCGAGAGTTCACCGACGCCGCGCCCCCGACGCAGTCTGCATCGTCGTCCGGGACGCGGCCGGTCGGTTCCGCAGAGGTGGTGGCACGCGCGCAGCGCTTCCCCCGCTTGCGGTACATGGGCTCCAAGTACCGGCTCGTGCCGCACCTCGAGCGGACGTTTGCCGAGATTGGCGGAACCACCGCTGTCGACGCGTTCTCCGGGTCGGGCGTGGTGTCGTATCTGCTGAAAGCTCAGGGCTTCTCCGTTGCGAGCAACGACTTTCTGAACTTTCCGAGCATCATCGCCCGCGCGACGGTCGCGAATTCGTCGGTGCGCCTCGAGCCCGAGTTGATCGACGAGATCTGCGGACCGCCCCTCGACGACCGCGACTTCATCCGCAGCACGTTCGACGGCCTCTACTTCGACGCCGCCGACCGCGCCTTCCTCGATTCCGCGTGGTCACACATAGCGCGGCTGCGTGGGTACCGCCGCGACCTCGCCATCTCCGCCCTCGTCCTCTCCGCAGCACGTAAGCAGCCACGCGGCGTCTTCACGTTCACCGACTCCACCCGCTACGCCGACGGCCGCCGCGACCTGCGCATGTCGCTGCGCGACCACTTCCGGCTGCGCGCGGCGTCGGAGTACAACTCGACGGTCTTCAGCAACGGACGCAAACATCGCAGCAGTTGCGGCGACGTCTTCGAGCTCGACGTCACACCGCTGTTCGACGCCGCACCCGACCTCGTCTACCTCGACCCTCCCTACGCACCGCCCACCGACGACAACGACTACATCAAGCGCTACCACTTTCTCGAAGGCCTCTCGGTCTACTGGGAGGGCATGAGCATCATGGAGAACACCAAGACCAAGAAGTTGCCGAAGCGGTTCACCCCGTTCGCCTACAAGCGAACCATCGACGACGCTCTGGTCCGCACATTCGAGCACTTCGAGGACGCAGGCGCGATCGTGCTGTCCTATTCGTCGAACGCCCTGCCCGGCGCCGACCGCATCGTCGACCTGTTGGGCAAGGTCAAGCCGTCGGTCGAGGTCATCGCGATCGACCACAGGTACAGCTTCGGCACCCACGCCGCCGCGACCCGTCGCGACGTGAGCGAGTACCTGTTCATCGGTCGAGACTGAAAATCATTGAAATACAACATCTTTGACACACGCAGGGATCGACGACGATGAGTGACGCGGGAGAGTTCGACGACTATTTGTCGACGCTGGGTCGGCTGACCGCTCATGTCGACCCGACGGCGTCGACCCCGGATGCGGAGAAGATCGTCGACGCCGTCGAGACGCTGACCGAGGTACTCGACACCGACCTCACGGGACTCGCCGTCTGGGCGCGCGATCATGCCGATGAAGACAGCATCCTGCGGCTGGCCGTCGGCCTCTCGCAGGAGAAGTTGCGCAACAACCTGCGGCACGAGTTCGGGACGTCGTCGTGGCAGAAGGTTGCGCGCACACAGCCGTACGAGCTGGTCAGTTGGATGGACCGGGAGTTCGACCTGGTCCGAATGCTGCGAGTGCAGATGGCACGGACGTACACGTTTGCCGACATCCTCGTCGCGCGGTCGGGTACGCGCGCGACGGCCACACGTGCGGGAGCGTCGGGCAGACACATCGAGGACGAGATCGAGGCGATCGCCCGCGATCTCGGACTCCCCTACGTGACCCGCTCCCGATTTTCCGGACGAGGCGGGCGCGACGCCCCCGCCGACCTGATCGTCGGACACGAGGGAGCCGCCGACATCGTCGTCGCCGCAAAGGGTTTCGACTCGACCGGCAGCAAGCTGACCGACGCCGTGCGCGAGATCGAGGAGATGGCCGAAGTTCGGCTTCCGCGCCAGGTGGTTCTGGCGGTCATCGACGGAATCGGCTGGAAGTCGCGGCAGTCCGACCTCCGCCGCATCCACCAGCTATGGGCCGACCGCCAGATCGACGGGATGTACACGCTCGCAACGCTCGACACATTCCGCGACGACCTCGCCGAGTTCGCGCGGCTGCACCGGCTCGTCTGACGCACAGTCGGCAGTCTCGAGCGCACAGTCGACGGTCCCGAGCGCACAGTCGGCAGTCTCGAGCGCACAGTCGGCAGTCCCGAGCGCACAGTCGACACGCTCGAGCGCCCAGTCGACGGTCCGGAACGCCCAGTCGAGGCGCGGCTCAGGCCGCGAGCCGGGGTAGGCGCACCCAGAAGCGTGCGCCCTGGCCGGGTGTCGACTCGACGCCGACGCGGCCGCCGTGAGCACCGACGAGAGCTGCCACGATCGAGAGGCCCAGTCCGCTGCCGCCGCCTTCGCCGCGGTAGCGCGAAGAGTCGCCGCGGTAGAAGCGCTCGAAGACGTGCTCGAGTTCGCCGGCTTCGAGGCCCTGACCGGTGTCGGCGACGCTGATCACCACATCGTCGACGGGCGCGCCGTTACTGCGCGTGCCGGAGCGGTCGACGGCGACTCCGACGGTGATCGACGCGTCCTTGGGAGTGTGCACCACCGCGTTGTTCACCAGATTGCGGATCACCTGCATCAGGCGCGGCGAGTCGCCCATGACCATCGGCGGCTCGTCGGACTCGCCGATCTCGAGCCGGATACTCCGCTCGGGTGCCGCGACGCGGGCCGACTGCACAGCGTCGGCGGCGAGCGACAACACGTCAACCGGCTCGGAGTTCAGCGGCCGGTGTGCGTCGAGACGCGCGAGCACCAGCAGATCCTCGACGAGCAGCGCCATTCGGCCCGCCTCGTCGTCGATGCGTCGAAGTGCGTCTCCGGTGTCGTGGAGCGCGCCGCTGCGCGACAACTCGGCGAACCCCTTGATCGAGGTCAGCGGTGTGCGTAGTTCGTGGGAGGCGTCGGCGACGAAACGTCGCATCTTCTCCTCGGATGCGCGCGCCTGTTCTTCGGAGGCTCTGGCCTGCTGCTCGGATGCGGCGGTCTTGGCGAACGCGTGCTGAATCTGGCCGAGCATGGTGTTCAGCGACGACGACAGGCTGCCGACCTCGGTGTTCGGCGCGGCGGACGGTACACGCATGTTGAGGTTGCCCGCCGCGATCGCATGCGCGGTCTCCTCGACGCGACGCAACGGCCGCAGCGAGGAGCGGACGAGTAGATAGCTCAGCACCCCGATGACGAGGACGATCGCCGCACCGATCCCGAACTCGAGCCACTGCAGACGCGAGATGGTCTTGTTCACATCCGTCAGCGGGAGCGCGACGATCGACTGACCCTCCGGACTCGACCGCTTGATCACCCGCCACTGCGGTCCGTTGCCGTCCGCGGAGTTGACCGTCACCGGCCCGTAGTCGCCTTGGGGCAGCCCGGAGATCGCGGGCTGGTCGTCGAAGTCATTGCTGGAGATCACCGTCCCGTTCGACAGCGTGGTCTCCACGAAGTAGGCCGACGGCGGCCTGCGCGGCCCCGGCGGAGGACCGGGCAGGTCGCTGACGTGTGTGCGCGGCTTGGCCCAGGTGTCGACGGCCGAGACGAGGAGGGAGTCGGTGCGCGACATCAGATCGCTCTTCATCGCCGACGTCACGGCGATCCCGGACACCAGCAGGCCGATGGCCATCAGCAGAACGGTCAGCGCAACCAACGAGATGCGCAGCGGTACACCGCGTTTCGCACGGCTGACGACCGCGCCGGACAGTCCGCCCACAGATTCGGCGTTCCGCGGAGCAGAGCGTGCCGCTGCAGAGTGCGGATGCGTTGCCACCATCAGGTACGCGGCTCTCGCATCACATATCCGACGCCGCGCAGCGTATGGATGAGCGGCTTCTCGCCGAAGTCGAGTTTGCGACGCAGGTACGAGACATACGATTCGACGACGTTCACCTCGCCACCGAAGTCGTAGTTCCACACGTGGTCGAGAATACGAGGCTTCGACAGCACCGTGCCCGCGTTCACCATGAAGTAGCGGAGCAACGTGAACTCCGTCGGCGACAGCGACACCAGCTTGCCCGCCTTCCAGACCTCGTGCGTCTCGTCGTCGAGTTCGATGTCGGCGAAGGTGACCCGCGACGCCTCTTTCGCCTGCGCGTCGAATCCACTGCGGCGCAACAGTACCTGCAAACGTGCGACGACTTCTTCAAGGCTGAACGGCTTGGTGACGTAGTCGTCTCCACCGATCGTCAGGCCGTTGATCTTGTCCTCGACGCTGTCGCGCGCCGACAGGAACAGCGCGGGGGCGTCGACGCCGTCGGCACGCAACCGGCGCAGCAGGCCGAATCCGTCCATGCCGGGCATCATCACGTCGAGAATGAGCACGTCGGGTTTGTAGGTTCGGCACCTGTCGATGGCCTCGGGGCCACCGGCGGCGACCTCGACGTCGTACCCCTGGAATTTCAACGACACCGAGAGCAGCTCGCGGATGTTGGTCTCGTCATCGACGACGAGCACTCGCGGCCCGGTTCCGGTGCCTTTGCTGATCAACTGGTGTGTTCCCTGACCCATCTCGTTCACAGATACACCTTCTCCCAGGATTCTGCCATCGGTCTGGAGACCAGCTGGCAGCTCCCTGTGAGCGATGACCTGCGCGTTCAGGCGCATTCACCCCGTGCCCGGACGGCAAGCGGCCTGAGTCTTCTACGCCTCGCCGTAGAGGCGCACGATATCGGCCGAGCCGGCCCACCCCGAGTAGGTCGGACGTTGCGGCCAGCCGTCTGGCACGTCCTGCCACTCCTCCTGCCTGCCCCACGGCAGGATGTCGAGGAGCGAAAAGCTGTGACCGAGTTGCTCGGTGCCGCGACCGGCGGTGTGCCAGGTACGGAAGACCCGTTGCCCGTCGCGGAGGAAGACATTGATGGCGAAGCCTTCACCAGGTGCTGCGTCGACCTCGGTGCCGAAAGTCGTGCCCGCCGCCGAGTACCAGTCCATCTGGTTGCCGACCCGCCGCTTGTAGTCCAGCGCCTCGTCGATCGGCCCATTGGTGACGATCACGAAACGCGCATCGTAGTTGTCCAGGAAGTCCAGCCGGGTGAACTGCGAGGTGTACCCGGTGCAACCGCCGCATTGAAAGGTGGCGCCGTCGGTCCACATGTGGTTGTAGACGATCAACTGTGAGCGACCGTCGAAGATGTCGGAGAGCGCGATCGGCCCATCCGGACCGGTGAGCGTGTGATCGGTGACCTCGACCATCGGCATTCGACGACGCTGCGCCGCGATCGCATCGAGTTCGCGAGTTGCCGCCTTCTCACGGGCGCGCAGGTCGTCGAGCTCGCGACGCCAGGTATCGGCGTCGACGACGGGTGGGAGTGCTTCAGACATGGGTTCCCCAGTTCTCGAATTTCAGCCGAGTTCGGCCGAGCAGAAGTCCGGTCACAGAGACCGACCACCGCAGCCGGGAAAACTCATCGTCACGCCCCCACATGAACCCGTATGCCCACGGGGTACGTACACAACTGTGACGTCAGCGGGGCGCCGCGACAATTATTGTCGTGGCCTCGCGCTGACGACCGGATTGTGTACGTAGTTCGTCGCGCTCGGGCCTCCTCGCTGCATTCACACCCCGGCATTCACACCCCTGCGGACTCCATCGCCTCGATGCCGAGAAGGAGCGCCGACAACCCGAAGTCGCGAGCGGCATCGGCGTTTTCGGCCGCCCCGGTCGCTTGGCCCGCGGCCGTACCGATACGGGATGCCAGCGGATATCGTTCCTCGACACTGAGTTTCGCGAGCTGCGCGCCCTCCCGCTCCCACCACTGCTCGGGGGTCTCTTCTCGCCTCTCCGCGATCGCATGATGCAGCGAACGAGCCGACGCCCGAACGAAGTTCAGTACCAGTTGCAGCGCAGCATCTTTCGCCGCGTCGCTCAGCTCGAGCGATTCGACGGCGCCCAGTTCACGCTCGTACTTGCCGAGGGTTCCCGGTCCGAGAATCGCGCGTTCGGACTCGACATCGACCAGCCACGGGTGGCGGTCGAAGAGGTTCAGATTGTCGGCCGCGACCTGTCGTAGTCGCGACTGCCATGTTCCGGTCAACTCAGAATGCGTCATGTCGGCGCGACACTGGTCGACCATGAGCTCGACGAGCTGCTCGCGATTGTCGACGTAGGAGTACAGCGACATCACCGGTGCTCCCAGCTCCTGCGCGACGTCGCGAAGGGTGAATCGCGACCCGATCCGGTCGGCAACCACGATCGCCGAGTCCACGACAGCGTCCGCCGTGAACCGCGGCGGCCTCCCCTGCCGCGCAGGCAACGGGACCACCTTGCGCCAGAGCAGTTCGATGGTGCTCACCAGTGCCCATCACGGCCACCGCGATCTCCCTGAATGTGCCCGACCCACAGGCGTCGGCCGACTTCTTGTCCCGCCACGTCGGCTACACCGTCGCCATGCAGGCAGATGGCTTCATCTCACTCGCCGCCCCCGACGACGCACCCGCGGGCACACCGAACGTCGTCTTTCTCCAGACCGGTCTGAGGACCTTCAAGCCCGCCCATCGCGCAGGAAGCGCGGGAGATGGACTGCTCCTGGCATTCGTGGTCGACGACGTCGACGGCGTGTTCAGCACCGTCCGCGATGCGGGCGCGCAGGTGGTGACCGAACCCGAGACCGAACCCTGGGGCGAGCGCTACTTCCAGACCGAGGACCCGAACGGCATCATCGTGCAGTTCGTCGAGTGGGTGTAGTTCGAGAGCACCCACCCCGTCGTGGTCAGCGGCCCGCAGTTTTCATCGAGGCGCCCCACGCATGAACGGCGCCGGGTATGCGGGCCGCGGGTTCACGTGACCGAGCCATTCGGCCAGTGTGTCCGCCCGCGATGTCAAAGCTCGCGTCGCGGCGCGCGGAAGCCGCTCGAAGGGGTGGATCTGCACCGATCCGTCCGGCCGGCGCGACCAACCTCCGACGATCCGACCGTCCCACCACGCGGTTTGCCCGCCGTTGCCATTGGAATCGAAGACGTGCGCGCCGTGCTCACCGAGATAGAAGGCGCGCTGCTTGTGACCCATCGTCGTCGGGTCGAGCTCGGGGAGCAGCACCGCCTGCGGCTCGACTGCGCCAACTTGTTCGGTGTCGTCGGCGTGCACGTAGCCGACCGATCCGTCGTCGAGCTTGACCTCGACGACGTCGAGCTGCGTAAGCGCTTGACGCACAGCGGTTTTGGTACTGCCGAGCCACCAGACGAGGTCGGTTTCGGTGCCGGGACCGAAGGCCCGCAGCCACCGGTCGATCATTTTGACGTGGCCGGTCGCGACGGCGGGTGGATCGAGGGGTTCTTCGAGCCACTGCTCCATCCCGACCCACAGCGGTTTGGACCGATGCCAGGGAGCGTCATTGGGGCCGCGGACGATGTCGCCTGCCGCGCTCATCATGTTCAGCACTCGCGGTGCCATGGGAATCGTTCCGCCCCACGACTTTCCCGTACCGACAGTCACGCGACCCTCGAGTTCTGGTAGTGCGTCGCGCAGTTGGGCAGTGCTGCGCGGAACGCCGTCGGACTCCAACCGCGCCACCGCCGCCCGCGCCGAGTCAATCCAGCCGTCAGGGTCGGGAAAGTCGCTGCTGCGCCGCAGGTCTCGCAGCATGTTGGTACGCTCCGACGCCGCGACGCGCGGGCCGACAGCGCCGACGGCGTCGCGCAGGGTCTCTCTCGGCAACACGAACATGGTGCGGCGCATGGCAAGTTGTCGAACCAGGCTGCGGTCGTCGTAGAGCGCGGCGTCGAGGTCGGCGGGCACGAAGTCGGGCATCCGCGCCCACGTCGACAGGTAGACCGTCGACCAGGTGGTTGCGTGTAGCCCGACCATCGACTCGGCAACGTCGACGGGCGTCGCGGCCGCGGAGTCGTCGGCGAGTCGGTGCCTGCGCATCAGGCGCGCGCGACGCTCGGCGTCGGAGATGTGTGGCTGGAGCGCAGAGCTCATCGAGCCGCGATCACGCGGGAAGTGCAGCGACAGCGTCGATTTCGACGACCTGCTCGTCGTACGGCAGCACCGTGACGCCGACCATCATGGCCGGCGGAACCGACTCGCCGAGTTCTGCGACGACGGCCTCCCACGCGACGGCGAGGTCGGCTTGCAGATGCTCGGCGACATAGATCGTCAGCTTGGCGAGATCGGCAGGTGTCGCGCCGCGCTCGGCCAGCAGTGCCGACAGGTTCTGCAGGCACCGACGCGTCTGCCCGACAACGTCGTTGGCCGCGACGACGACCCCCTCTTCGTCGAGCGGCGAGATTCCCGCGGTGAACAGCAGCGGCCCCGCGCTCACCGTAGCGCTGTAGGGGAATCCGCCGTCGTGCAGAACCGACGAGCCGTTGAGCGTGATTCGGGTCATGCTCCGATCGTATGCCCCTCGCTGATCGAGCGCCCCTACCGCTGATCGAGCGCTCCCCACCGCTGATCGAGCTACCCCCGCTGATCGAGCCCCCACCGCTGATCGAGCTACCACCGCTGATCGAGCTTGTCGAGATCACCCCGCGCTGATCGAGCCCCCACCGCTGATCGAGCCTGTCGAGATCACTCCCGGCGAGACCTCAGCTCTTCAGCCGCGCGTCGAGCCAGTCGATCGTCTGCATCCCGAAGAGGTCGGTGCCCCAGCCGTACATGTTGGTCAAGAAGTGCAGCATGCTGCAGTCCGTCGGCTGGTAGTCGACGCGGGTGCCGCCTGCGCGGTAGGTCGCGGCGAGTTTGCGCGAATCCGCGGCGGGCACCAGCGACATCGGCGAGTCGTCCTTGGCGCAGGAGGCGATCAGCACCGGCGACTTCGGCGACTGCGTGCCGAGCATGTTGTCGCGGTAGACGTGCTGGAACTCAGGGATGTCGGCGGGGCTCTTGCCACCCTTGAACAGTGTGCGCAGCGGCACGAACGGCGTGCCGAAGTATGCGGGCGTCTGACACTGCGTGCGGAACACGTCGGCGAGCGCCTTGCCTGCGGGCGTCAGCTTGTCGTCGATCTTCATCTCCGGATACCGCGGCTCGAGTCCGAGCAGCGTCGCGAACGCGAAGCCCGAACCGACCGAGCCGTCGGACGTGCGGATGAAGTTTCGCTGGTTGACCACCATGCCCTCGAGCACGGTGCCCTTGATGTTCAACTCGGGCGCGTAGGCCGCGGCCTTCTCGGCACCGAACGCTGCACCGACTCCGCCGCCAGCGATCCCGAAGATCGCCTTGGGGGCGTTCTTCGACAGTCCCGCCGGTCGGTGGGCGAGTGCTGCGCGCATGCCGTCGAGCAGAGCGTTTCCGCCGAACTTGCCCGCGAAGACGCCGTGCGGCTTGGGATCACCGTCGTTACCGACGTCGCTGATCATCACCGCGTAACCCTTGCCGAACATCTGCGCGAGCGGTCCGAGCGCCGACCACGACGCACCGTCGAGCGGATCGGCTCCGGTCCACATCGACGACGGGTGGCAGTACGCACCGACGCTGTCGTTGGCGAACTGATAGCCGACGAGCGGCCGGGTGGCGTTGTCGCGGCCGTCGACCGGCACCATCAGGATTCCCGTGCTGATCTCGGGTTCGTCGTGCAGTCCGCGCGTGACATACATCAGCTTGTAGGCGTCGAGCTTGCCCGGACGGAATCCGGTGAACTGGACGTCGACCTTCTTGGCCTTGAGCACGGTGCCCGGTTTCTCGTCGCCACGCAGACGCGGCTCGGCGTAGAACGGGTCGCCGGAGGTGAGTGGCTTGATCACCTCGTCGGGACTTGCCAGCCTGCCGTTGGTGAACGTGCCGACGACGTAGCCGTTGAAGACTTCGCCGAGTCCCGGTGTGCGATTGGGTGGTGCGGCGTGGGCGGCGGGTGCCGACAGCACCGCTGCCGCGAGCGCAGCGACGGCGAGGACTACTCCGAGCGCTCCGCGTCGTCGGTTGTGGCGCACCGTCTTTGGTGTGTAACTCACTGATAGGTCACCTTCGTCGTCTCCAGGGCGGACTGCAGCATGGGCGCGATGTTCCACATCGGGCGGTGGCTTTCCAGTTGCTGATCGTAGGGCTTGCGCAGCGTCGCTTCGAGCTCCGGCCAGTGGTTGTTGACCTGATCCTTGTACTTGGGCAACAGCTGATCGGTGATGTAGGCCCAGCGCTCGGGGTACACCGACCAGTTCCAATCCGGTAGCGGCACAGTCAGTGTCGCGCGCCGTCCATCCGGAGCGGTGCCGTGGACCTCGATGGAACGGAACGAGCGGGGCGGGATGACCCCGGCCACCGACGGCGAGCCCGCAACCGTGCTCGCATAGGTCATCGCCTCGCCGACATCGCCCTTGTAGGCGCGGGTCGCGTCCCACTGGTCCTTGATGACCTCACCCTGCTCACGCCGCAGCAGACGCGCGTTGCCTGCCGCGATCGCGTCGGGCTGTTTGGAGGCGATCTGCGCCCAGGCGTTCATGATCTCACCGTTGAACAGTCCTGCGCGGTTCATCTCCTCGAGTGCGGGCAGCCCGCCGACCACATAGGCACGGTGCATGGGCATGAGATCGGAGAAGATGTTCTTCTGCATCACCAGGATGTCGCCCTGGATCTTGCGCAGATCGTCGGCCGAGATGGTGGCTCCGACGCGTGCCAGTGCGCGCAGACCGCGCGGAAGCTTGTCGACGAATACCGGCCCGAGGGTCGTATTGGTCTGTCCGACAATCGCATTGGCAATAGGCTGCAGGCGGGCGAAGTCGTAGATGTTGGTCGCGAGCTCGAAGTCGAGGAGTCCACCGCCGAAGTCGGCGCCGACGAGCCCGCCCATGCCTGCCCACTGCAGTTCGCGGTGCGACAGTTGCAGATTCTCGTAGAAGCGGTACGAACGAACCAGATTCTGTCGATTGGCGCTCACACCCGCTCGCGGGTTCCACGACGCGAGATCGATGCCCGCGGCCTTCGTGGTGTCGGCGAGCCAGTACTGGAAGAGCAGCGCGCGATACGACGACGGCGCGATCGAACGACCGCGCGCTTCGTCGAGTAGCGAGCGGAGCACCGTCGGATCGGTGGGCAACGCCGGATTCACGCCACCCGGTCCGTTCGACGCGTCACGATTGACCAGCGGCAGATTGAGGACACTGTCGAGACGATCACTCGCCGATGCCTGCGGCGTCCCCGCGACCACTCCGACGAACCCGAGCGTGACAACCACCGCTGCGAGCAGAGATGTCCCCAAGAATCTGCGCATTGTTCCCCTCCACGTCATCCACTTCTTACTTGCGGGTAAGAAGAGTCTGAGACGTAAGGTTAATGCCGTCTCATTCGAGAACGCAAATCGGGTACATTCCGATAACGATTACTCAGCGGAACCCGAGGACCTCGTCGCCCCAGGCTTCACGCAGTGGCCCGTCGAGATCGTCGACGACGCTGTCGTGAGCGTCGATGACAAGCGTTGCCCGACGGTCCGTGGTGAACGTCGGCCACGTGCTCGCAGTCGAGTCGAGACCGGAGTTCGGGTCGCCGTCGCGGATGAACGAACCCCACCGCGCCTGCATGTCCGCGGCGATTCGCTCGCCGATCCGTCGACCTCCGAGCCAGAACTGGAAGCCTGCCTTGCCGCTTGGAAAGTAGCCGAACAGGTATGGCACCTCGGTGGCATGCGACGCGCGAATCCCTATGACGCGCAACAGCCGTGTGGACCAATCGAATCGATAGAGATGGACGGGAGCGACTCCCGCGTGGCCCTCCGCCGCCCACACCGTCGGCATCCGAAACGCCATGTCGCGCGCGACGTCGAGGCCCATGGACTTGGCTTTGGTACCCGGATATGCGGCCGCGACGCGCTCGGCCGTGGGGATCGAGACCTCCGGGTACTCCGTCGCGATCGCGGTGAACATCTGCATGATCGCGGGCTCGGCGATGGGCATCAGTGGCGATTTCATGAACTTGAAGAGCGCGGCCTCGTCGCGATTGGTGCCGATGAGAAGTGGGATCGGCAGTGACTCACCGTCGCGGTACACGTCGATCGGATGTCGCGGCACGAGATCGCCATCGACCACCGGAGAGAAGGGGATGGTGCCCGGATGTGCGGCGGGCACCCCGGTGAACGCCTTCATCGTGGCGGCGACAACCTTGTCGGTGTCCAACGCCGCAAAACTGTCGATGTCGCCACAGGTGCCTCCGACCGCACCAGTCAGCCTCTCGGCGACGTACGCGGCTCGCGCTCTGTCGTAGACCGAGGTCACCGGAGAGCTCTGCGCGACGGCCCGGTGGAAGAGTCCTCGTGCGAGCGGCATCGTCAACAGCGTCGTCACGATGCCGCCACCCGCCGACTCGCCCGCGACCGTGACGTTGTCCGGATCGCCGCCGAACGCGTCGATGGTGTCGGCCACCCAGCGCAGCGCGGTGAGGACGTCGCTGAGTGCCGCGTTGGTTTCGTATCGTCCACCGGCGGCGCTGTCGGAGACCCCTCCTGCACCAGAACCGCCCGCACCGAGGTCGGCGAAGCCGAGCGCGCCGAGTCGGTAGTTCAGTGTCACGACCACGATGTTCTGCGTCGACGCGAGGTGGGCGCCGTCGTAGATGGGCTGTGTGCCTGCACCGAAAACGTATGCGCCACCGTGAATCCACACCATGACCGGCAGCCGCCGGCCATTTCCCGCCGCGCCCGACGGCGCCCAGACATTGAGGAACAGGCAGTCCTCACTCTTGATCGCGTCGGGTGACATCGGGACGCCTGGATTCACTTCCTGCGGCGCCACAGCCCCGAACGCGGTCGCGTCGACGATTCCCGACCCCGGCTCGAGTGGCCGCGCGCGACGCCACCGGAGATCGCCCGTCGGCGGTGTGGCGTACCGGATGCCACGTCAGACGTCGACGTTGCCGGACGTCTGACCCCGATAGACCGTCCGGTCCGCCACTGCATCGACTGCGCTGTTCACGCCGCAATGATAGGGGCGATCAGTGGTTCGGCCTGCTGGTTTGTGCCAAGGGATCATCCGACCCCACACTTACGCGGGACGTCGGATCAGGGGCCCCGATGTGGGGGATCAGGCGTCGCGAATTCAACCGGAACGGGTGGAGCCCCCTGTCGGGATTGAACCGACGACCGCTCGCTTACAAGGCGAGTGCTCTACCACTGAGCTAAGGAGGCATGCGTGCGTGAGTATATCGGGCGCGCTGTCCGCCGCCTCACCGGGACGAGGCAGGCGACGATCGACACGATCGAACCGGGCAGCATCATGGTGGCGCCGCGCCGCCCGATCGACCGGTTCGACGTCGGCGCGATCACCGAGGTGCTCGACCTCGCGACCAAGATCGGTGCCGTGCTGCTCGACTCGGGAACCGGAGCGATAGACACCTCCTCGCAGATCCGGTTCGTCGCAAGCATCTACGGCGTCGAGGATGTCGACGTCGACGTCACGTACAACACGATCGTCGTCGTCGCTCGACGCGGCGCAACCCTTCCCCCGATCACGACGATGCAGACGGTGCACTACCGATCGCTCGACTTCACACGCCTCGCGGCGGTCGACCGGTTGGTGCGTCGCATCAGGGACTCGGCGATCACGCCGTCGACGGCGCACCGGATCGTCGACCAGATCATCGCCGCCAAACACCCCTACCCCTACTGGGTCTCGACCTTCGCCTGGGGCCTGATGGCGTCGGGCATCTCGGTGCTCCTCGGCGGTGACGTCGTCGTTGCCGTCCTCGCCTGGCTCACCACCGTTGTCACCGTCTCCTTCAACCGCCGACTCAACAGGATCGGCACGCCGATCTTCTTCCAGCAGGTCGCGGGCGGATTCATCGCCGTCGTCCCTGCCGCGCTCGTGTACGAACTCGGCGAGAAGACCGGGTGGCAAAGCCTGTCGATCACGCCGTCGCAGGTCATCGCCGCGGGGATCGTCGTGCTGTTGAGTGGACTCTCGCTGGTCGGTTCGGTGCAGGACGCCATCACCGGTGCGCCGATCACCGGTGTCGCCCGCTTCTTCGAACTGCTGCTCATGACCGGAGGCATCATCGCGGGCGTCGGTATCGGATTGCGCTTGATGAGCTCTGTCGGCATCTATCTACCGACCATCACCACCTCGACGGAGTTCGCTCCGGTCGACGTCCCCATTCGCGTCGCGGCGGGCGCCGTCGCCGCTTTCGCGTTCGCGTTGGCGAGCTACGCCGAGCGTCGAGCCCTGCCGATCGCGTTCCTCGGTGGCCTGATCGGTGCGGGCGTCGCCTCCATCACGGTCTTCCTGCCGGTCGGCGACGTGATCGCCGGCGGTCTCGCCGCCACCTGCGTCGGCCTGGTCGGCGGCCTGCTCGCTCGACGCGCTCTCGTCCCGCCTCTGGTCGTCGCCATCGCGGGCATCACCCCGCTGCTACCCGGTCTGGCGGTCTACCGCGCGCTCTACGGCGTGCTCAACGACCAGACCCTGACCGGACTGACCTGGATGGCGGCAGCGCTCGGTGTCGGCTGCGCGCTGGCCGCGGGCGTCACGCTCGGCGAGTTCGTCGCGCGCACACTACGCCGCCCGCGGCTGCCGGTGGCACCCGACTGGGCGCGTCGTCGCCGCGAGGCACGCGCCGCACGACGACGCTGGTGAGGTATTGGGATCTGGTGAGGTCTTGTGAGTACTGGCCGTCGTCAGCGGGTAAGATCGGGTGTTGCGCATGACACAACCTCGCGCAACAGCAAGCCGAGAGGACGAAATGCCCCCCAAGACCACTGACATCGCCGACGAAGAGCTGGAGCCGGTGGCCGACGAGACCGCCAGTTCCGCACGACGCGTTGTGGCCGCGTATGCCACCGACGCCGACGAGTGCCGGATGTTGCTTGCCATGTTGGGGATCGCTCCGGGCGAGAACGCCTGAGTCGTGAACCCGGGATCCGAAGAGGTATCCGACTGTTCCGACACCGACGCATCCGCAACGTCCGGCGTGCACAACTCGGAGGCCACCTTCGGCGCACGCCCACCCCAGCCAGGCGGACTCCCTGATCTCCAATCCCGCCCGTCCGGCGCAGGCGGCGACCCCGGCGGTTCTGAATTCGTCGTCGTAGCCAACCGACTGCCCGTCGACAAGGTGGTCGACTCCGACGGCAACGTCACCTGGAAACGCAGTCCCGGCGGTCTGGTGACGGCACTCGAGCCGATCTTGCGCAAGCACAAGGGCGCGTGGGTTGGATGGTCAGGTGCTGCCGAATCGGACTCCGAGGAAGCCGAAGTCGACGGCATCAGCATCCGCTCGGTCCCCCTCTCGGCCGAGGAGATCGCCGAGTACTACGAGGGTTTCTCCAACGCCACACTCTGGCCGCTCTACCACGACGTGATCGTCAAACCCGAGTACCACCGCGAGTGGTGGAACGCCTACGTCGAGATCAACCGTCGATTCGCGGAAGCGACGTCGAAAGCCGCTGCGCACGGGGCGATCGTGTGGGTGCAGGACTACCAGCTCCAGCTCGTCCCGAAGATGCTGCGCATGCTGCGCCCCGATCTCCGCATCGGCTTCTTCTTGCACATCCCGTTCCCCCCGGTCGAACTGTTCATGCAGTTGCCGTGGCGCACCGAGATCATCGAGGGCCTCCTCGGGGCCGACCTCATCGGGTTCCACCTGCCCGGTGGCGCTCAGAACTTTCTGTACCTCGCCCGACGCCTCGCAGGCCAAGCCACGAGCAAGGGCACGGTGGGCGTGCGGTCGCGCTTCGGAGTGGTGCAGGTCGGGTTCCGGACCGTTCGCGTCGGCGCTTTCCCGATCTCGATCGACTCCGGCGAGCTCGACACCCAGTCGAAGTCCAAGGACATCCGATCCCGCGCCCGTGAGATCCGCAAGGAACTCGGCAATCCCAAGACCATCCTGCTCGGCGTCGACCGACTCGACTACACCAAGGGCATCGACGTGCGTCTACGCGCACTGTCGGAACTGCTCGACGAGGGTCGCATCGACCCACACGACATCGTCATGATCCAACTCGCGACCCCGAGCCGCGAACGCGTCGAGAGTTACGTCCGTATGCGAGCGGGGATCGAGCAGCTCGTCGGAAACATCAACGGACAGTACGGCGAAGTGGGCCATCCGGTGGTGGAGTATCTGAATCGATCGGTGCCCCGCAACGACCTGCTCGCCTACTACGTGGTGGCAGACGTCATGCTCGTGACGCCGTTGCGCGACGGGATGAACCTCGTCGCCAAGGAGTACGTCGCGTGCCGCAGCGACCTGGGCGGCGCGCTGGTCCTGAGTGAATTCACCGGTGCCGCAGCAGAATTGCGCACCGCTTATCAGGCCAACCCATACGACCTCGACGGCGTGAAAGACGCCATCGTCGCAGCGGTCGAGCAGACACAGGCCGAGGGCAAGCGTCGCATGCGGGCACTACGCAGGCAGGTACTCACCCACGACGTCGAGAAATGGGCGAAGAGCTTCCTCGACACCCTCACGTCGACGACGGAGACGACGTCGTCGGCCAACCGTGGAGTCCAACTCGTCTCCAGCGGCGGCTCCGACGACACCGATCGTGGGGACGAGAATTCGTGAGCGACACGGGAATTCCCGACGACCTGCGTGATGCGGTAGCACACACGGTCACCGTGTCCCGACTGCTGGTGTCGAGCGACTACGACGGCTGCATCGCGCCCATCGTGTCACGTCCACAGGACGCCAAACCCAACGAGGCGTCAATCTCGGCAATCCGCGCCGCGGGTGCACTACGTGACACCGAGGCCGCGGTCATCTCGGGCCGCTCGCTTCACGACCTTCGTGCGCTGTCGGGTCTCGACGACGACGCGGTGACCCTCGTCGGCAGCCACGGCACCGAGTTCACCACGGGGTTCGGCGAGCAGGTCACCGACGACGAGCGCGCCCTCCTCGATCGAATCGTCAAGGCGTTCAACGAGATCGCCGACACCCATCCAGGCACGACGGTCGAGGTGAAGCCGATCAGCGCCGCGCTGCACGTGCGCAATGCGGAACCCGACGTCGCCGACGATGCTCTTGCGCAGGCACGGTCGGGGCCCGCGTCATGGCCGGGGGTTCAGGTCACCGAGGGCAAGATGGTCATCGAACTCGCGGTCATCGAGACGAGCAAAGGTCACGCGCTCGACATACTCGAGACCCAGTTCGGTTCGGACGCAACGGTCTACATCGGCGACGACGTCACAGACGAGAAGGCGTTCGCGCACCTCACCGGCGAGAATGACATCAGCGTCAAGGTGGGCGACGGCACCACCGGCGCCCGCTACCGGATCGCCGACACCGACGACGTCGCAGCACTTCTCGAGCTCGTCGTCGAGTTGCGCAAGCAAGCCCTCTAGGCTCGGCTCACGCCGGCGCGGCGACCTGGTCGACCAGCGGGTCGTCGTGCGCGGAGCGTTTGTCGGTTTCGCGGATCACCTTGTGGACAAAGCCGAGCTTGCGGACAACCGGGTGCGGGATGACGAACGGGTACAGCGGACGCGCGCCCATCGCCTGATTGACGCGATTGAACATGGTGCCCAACCACTTCCAGTCGTAGAGAAGACGTTCGATGGGTTGGTCGGCGTAGGACTGCAGCGGGATGATGTCGCGGTCCATCGCGAAACGCACCTGGTCGTTGTCGAGCCGAACGCCCGATTCCCGTGCGGTGTCGATGGTTCCGGTGATGTGCAGGTAGTGGGCGAAGCATTCCGCGAAGTCTTCCCACGGGTGCATCGTCGCGTACTCGGAGATGTAGGAGTCGGCCCAGTCGGCAGGCGCGCCGAACTTGTAGTGACGATCGATGGCGTCGCTGTAGCTCGCACGTTCATCGCCAAAGAGTTCACGGCACTTCTCGAGGTATCGGTCGGCGCCGTCGCCGTTCTCGACGAGAATGCTCTCGTAGTAGTGGCCAACCTCGTGCCGGAAGTGTCCGAGCATCGTGCGGTACGCCTCACCCAGATCGACGCGCAGCCGCTCGCGATAGGCGTCCAGGGTCTCGGAGAGGTCGATGGTGACGACGCCGTTCGCGTGTCCGATCGTCACCGGCCTACCGAGCGTCTGGCTCGACAGCAAGTCGAAAGCCAGCCCGCCGTCGGTGCGCCAGAACGGTTCGACGGGCAGGCCGAGGTCGACGAGTTGATAGACCAGCATGCGCAGATCCGACAGCGCAGACGGCAGCTTCTCGCGACCGATCGGGTCGTCGGCGTCGGGGATCTTGCGCAGCAGCGAATCGGGGAAGCACCGACCGCGCATGCCCGCGTCCTCCTCGGAGAACTCGGCAGGGGTCATCCAGTTGCAACCGCTGTCCCAATTGATGCAGCGCACCCAGCGTTCGCCGTCGATGTCGACGCCGTCGTCCGAGGCGACGACCAGCGATCGACTCGGCAGGTGGATACCGACCGTCGTGCCACAGTTGGGGCATTGCTGTCCGAGAAAGCCCGACAGCGCATTACAGATGGGACATGTCAGTGCATGCATCGGTTCATCGTATGCTGATGCGCTCTTTGCCATCGTCAATGGGCAGCTCACCACGGACCGTCGCCATGACCTGGTAGTTGTCCAGCGAGATCGAGCCGTTGTGGTTGTCGAGGAAAGCGGTGTCGGCGGCGTCGCGACCGGTGGCAATGCGCACGAGGCTCTGTCGCGGTGACAGCTTTGTCGCATCGACAACGACCCACTGCCCCTCGATCAGCGCCTCGGCGACAGCATGGAAGTCCATCGGGTCGCATCCGGGCGCGTACACGGCGACCAATCGAGCGGGAATGTTCAACGCACGCAACAACGCGACGACGAGGTGCGCATAGTCGCGGCAGACGCCCGCACCCGCGAGCAGGGTGTCGACGGCGCCGTCGATCGGGTCGCTCGCGCCGGGGATGTAGTCGAGGCGGTCTTCGACGAATGCGGTCACGTGGTCGAGGAGTTCACCCGCGGGGAGCGAGGCGTCGAACTGTCCGGCGGCGAACCCGAAGAACTTGTCACACTCGGCATATCGGCTGGGACGCAGGTACATCGAGCGGTCCGTCGGAGCGACCGCCACCGGGTCTGCGGGCGCGGTCACGGCCGCGGTGTAGTTGACGGCGACGACACCCGACTCCACGTTCAGCCGGTGAATGCGCCCGCCGTGCGGATCAATGATCTCTTCCGGGGTGATCTCGTCGCCGTTGACCGCGACGACGAGCTTCTCGTCGAGTTCGAGACCGGGCATCCTCGCCACCGCGATCTGCATCTCGAGTTCGGTCGGTGCGGTCACGGAGATGGACATGGTCGCGGAGACGTCACGCGGCAGCGTCAGGGGGGAGCTCGACATATCGCTCACTCTAAGGGCGAATTGCCCGCCACGTGTAATCGAAGGTCACACCTGCGCTGCGGCCTTCCGGGCCGCTCTCCGCCTGCGGGCCGTTCGACGCCGGAATTGCCACGTGCTCAGGCCGGTGAGGAACAGCAACAGTGGCGCCATGCCGAGGACGAACCAGAACACCCGCCACCACGCGTTCACGGAAACGCCATAGTGCAACGTCGGCTGCGCCCAGTCGTCGATGATGGCGTTGGACACCTGTGCAGGTCGTAGTCGCGTGCGAAGCGCCCCTTGCCGATTCGCACCCGAAAGCGGCTGCGCAGACGGCGAAGCCCAGGCCACCAGATGATCACTCCGGAGATCGCGAGGAACACCAGGAGCAGCCCCGTGAGCGCCAGAATGACTGCACCCCAGGTCATTCCGGATACATACCAGTTCGCCTACGCGAGCGAGGCGACCGGATCTGCGTAGATCACGCTGAGCGCCACCACGATTGCCGCACCCTCGGGCACCGTGACCCCGAACAGGGACGGCGTGAGTTCCATCGGCCAGCCGGTTTGCGACGCGGCGTCGAAAGCCGCCTGCACCGGCGCGAGGCCGTGTGGATGCGCGGCGAAGGCGTCTCCTGCGACGACGACCGAATCCGGGTTGAGCGCATCACGGAACGTCGCGACAACCTCACCGAGGATGCGTGCGCGTTCGTCGACGATCGGCGATGCGTCCGGTGAGATCCCCAGTCGCTTGGCCGCACGCAACGTCGGCTCGCTGCCGATGACGTCGGACAGTGTCGCGCCACTCCCGGGACACAGCACCGGGGCGTCGACCCGCACATGCGCGATGCTGCCCGCGCCGCGTGCCGGGATGTGGACACGACCGTTGAGCGTCATGGCCATGCCGGTGGTTTCGCGCGCATAGAAGAACAGGCCCGACGCGGCGTCGATGATCGTCTGGCCGAGCAACAGTTCGGCCGCGGCCATGGCCTCGACGTGTTCGCAGACCGAGACCGGCACACCCAGTGCGTCTGCCAGCGCTGGTCCGAGTTGCGCGCGATGCCACCCGAGGATCGGATGGTCGACCGTGCCCGACGCCGCGTCGACCGAACCGCCGACCGCCGCGCCACCCCAGAGCAGGCGTCGCCCCGAGAATCGGTCGGCGAGTTCGCGGAGTTGCCCGCAGAGTTCGGCGAGCGCGGCGTCGGCGTCGCCGCGCGGGGTCAGCACCGCATGGCTGTAGAGAGGTCGCCCACCCAGATCCACGATGGTTAAAAGGGTGCGGCGTGCGCCGATGTGCATGCCGGCCGCGCACAGCGTGTCGCGGTCGAGGGTCAGCGGATTCTTGGGCCGTCCGATGCTGCCCGGGCTGACGAGGTCTGGCCTCTCGGTGACCAAACCCTGACCCGCGAGTGCCGTGACCTGGCGGTTGATGGTTGCCGGGGACAGCCCCGTGACGTCGGCAAGCCGATCGCGGGTGATGGGCGCGCCGACCCGGATCGCGTGCAGCACGGCTGCAGCAGGCGTCGAGCCGATCTGCAGTGTCGCCGGGACGACTCCACGCAACATGCGCTGAATGTAGCAGCGCGGTCGTGGTCGGACGTGGCAGCCCACGCAGCGACATCGGTCGAGGTACTCGGACTCGATAAAGTGAAGCCCATGACCACACCCTCCGACGCTCCGACCGGCCAGACCTCGCCCGACGCCGACACCACCGCAGCGCACATCGAGAACGCGAAGGTCGCCGTGGTGACCGGAGCGAGCTCAGGTATCGGCGAAGCCATCGCGCGCACCCTCGCAGCGCAGGGCTACCACGTGGTGGTCGGTGCGCGGCGCGTCGATCGCATCACCGAGCTCGCGGCCGAAATCGGCGGCACCGGAAGGCAACTCGACATCACAGACGACGAGTCGGTCGCCCGATTCGTCGACGGCCTCGACCGCGTCGACCTCCTCGTCAACAACGCGGGAGGCGCCAAGGGACTCGACCCGGTCGCGTCGGCGAACCTCGACGACTGGCGCTGGATGTGGGAGACCAACGTTCTCGGCACGCTGCGGGTCACCAAAGCCCTGCTGCCCGCACTGGAGGCGTCGGGCGACGGTCTGATCGTCACGATCACCTCTACAGCAGCGCTCGAGGTCTACGACAACGGCGCCGGCTACACCTCGGCGAAGCACGCCGAGGGCGTGCTGCACCGCACGCTGCGTTTCGAGTTGCTGGGCAAGCCGATCCGATTCACCGAGATCTGCCCGGGGATGGTCGAAACCGACTTCTCGCTGGTGCGTTTCGGCGGCGACAAGGAGCGCGCCGACGCCGTCTACTCGGGAGTGACCCCACTGACCGCCGACGACATCGCCGAGGTCGTCGGATTCGTCGCCTCTCGACCGCCGCACGTCGACCTCGACCAGATCGTCATCCGGCCGCGCGATCAGGCATCGGCGCGGCGCAACGTTCGCACCGGGTAGGGCGGGGACCGTTTGGTTGGGCCTTAGTTGGGCGCGCCTACGGACGTGGGGGCGCCCTTGGGTGTCGCGGGAGCCGACGCCGTGCGTGGCTCACCCTTGATGGCCGACATCGACTTCCACGTCGGCCAGTCGTAGGTCCAGTCGAAGATGTCGCCGTCGGCTTCCGACAGGTCGATCCGTGTGCCGGTCACCTCGACCGGATCGCCGAAGATCGCGGTGTTGAAATACTGCTGCGCGTTCTCGAGCGAAAGGTTGATACACCCGTTGGTGACGTTCGACGCCCCTTGCACGCCAACGGTTTCCGGGTTGGCGTGAATGAACTCGCCGTTGTTGGAGATGCGGACGGCCCAACGCTCGTGGACGTTGAAGTACCCCGCGGCCGGATTGCTCATGTAGAAGTCTTCGTGCTTTTCGCTGACCACGTGGATGCCCGAGCGCGTGACGTTGCGGTCGACGTCGCCCTGCCCGTAACTGCACGGCAGCGTCATGAGGGTCGCGCCGTCGCGCACGACGACGATCTGGTGACTCCCTGCGTCGGCCTTGACGACCTGCGACCGTCCGACCACGTAGTCGCTGGTGACGTCGGCCGCGCCGTAGGCACCGTCGCCGTGGTCGAGGCCGTACAGTTTGGCCGACATGTGGATCTTGGTGCCGGGAGCCATGTACTCCTTGGAACGCCAGTGCACGCGCGAGCCGTTGTCCTCGCCGAGCCAGGCCCACGCGCCCTCGGTGGGCGGCTCGGTCGTCAGTGTGAGTGCTTTCTCGACAGCTTCTTTGTTGTCGACGGTGCCGTCGAACTTCAGGATGAGCGGCGCGGCAATGCCCACTTCCTGACCGTCTGCGATGTTGACGACGACGTTGAGCTGCGTCTTCGGGTCCAGAGTGGTGAACTTGCCCTCAACCGGAGTGCTCATCCGGTCGTATCCGGTCGCACTGCCCTGCCACGTGTAGGTGGTGCCGTATCCGAGCGGCTCGGTGACGGTGAAGGTCGTGCGGTCGTCGGACATGGTGCCCGGAATGGCCTTGCCGGACGGGTTGAGGAGCTTGACGTCGGGGTTGAGGACCCCATCAATGGCCTTGACCTCGACCTTTGCGGTCGGGTTCGGCGCAGCCTCGTCGGTCAGCGACGGCGTGTACTCGACGCGGGCCGTCGGCTTCTTGGGACCGCTCGCCGCTTGGGTGTCGTTCGACTTGCCGCACGCCGCGAGCACAACTGCCGCAACGGTCGCCAAACCACCGGTGGCGAGCACCGTGCGGCGACTGGGCATTACATTCTCGGACATCGAATACACAATAGCGATCGCATATGAGGGAGCGCCGTCGAAGACCTGTGAGGAACCTTCGACTCACTTCCCTCCGGCACCTTTTTTCGTCGACCACGCCTGACGCACAGGCCCGAGGTGGGCACGCTCACCGTCGTGGTCGAAGATCGACAAGATCTCGACGGCACCGTCGCGTGCTCGGATCGCGTGCGGGATCATCGTTGCGAATTCGGCCGCCTGACCTGCGGGAACCAAGATCACACGGTCGCCGAGCCACAGCTCTACGGTCCCCGAGAGCACGGTGAACCACTCGCGCCCGGGATGCACCCCGAGGTTCTTGGGGTCGACGGGCGCTCCCGGGACGATCCTCATCTTGGCGACCGACACCCCGCCCGGCGTGTCCGAACCGGACAGCGGCCACACGGTCACGCCTTCACTGTCGTGCGGCTGCGGCCGGATCACCACGTCCTCGTCCGACGCAGGCTCGACGAGTTGGTCAACGGACGTGCCGAGTGCGCGCGCGATGGCCACGATCTGGTCAAGGGCGACGCGTCGACCCCCGGTCTCGATCCTGCTCAACGTGGACGGACTCATCTCGCAGCGCGACGCCAGCGAGTCGAGCGTCCAGCCTTTCGCGAGTCGGAGGCCGCGGATGCGCTGTCGGACCACCTCGTCGAGTTCTTGCTCCATACGCAAGATGATATGCCTCAAACGCACAGGCTGGCTAACCTCGAAGCCATGGGACACGATTCACACCCGCACCGGCACGGCCACGGACACCAGCACGAGCATGGACATCAACACGAGCACCAGGGCGAGGACATGGTCGAGATGCTCGAACTCGACGCCGCCGTCATGGGCACATACCTCGACACGGCAACCGACCGAATCCGCGCGGCACTCGGGCGTGAGCCGTCGGTGATCGTCGATATCGGCGCAGGCACGGGCGTCGGGGTTCGCGCCCTCGCACGCGCATTTCCGACCGCAGAGATCATCGGCGTCGACGCCTCTCCCGAGATGACCGCCCACATCGACGCGGCGGGCCACCCGACCGTGCGTACCGCGATCGCCGACCTCGACAACGGCTGGCCGGCTGCGCTCCCCGACGCCGACGTCCTCTGGGCGTCGTCGTCGTTGCATCACATCGCCGATCCCGACGCCTTCCTCCGCACCGCGGCTGCGCATCTGCGGCCGGGCGGAGTACTCGCCATCATCGAGATGACCTCTCCCCCACTGTTTCTGCCGAACGACGATCCGCTCGAAGAACGCATCGTCGCGGCGATGAGCAGCCACGAGATGAACCCGTTCGCGGATTGGACACAGGCGTTTTCACGGGCGGATCTCGACGTCGTCGAGGGCGTCGACCTCTCTGTGGAGATCTCCGAGATCACTCCGACGGTCCTCCGGTACGGCGCGTCGTGGCTGTCGCGGATACGAGTGGGCCTCGCCGACGATCTGACCGTCGACGACCTCGCCGCCATCGATGCACTGGTGGACGCCGAGTCGCCGTCGTCGCTCGCCCGGCGCACCGACCTGAACGTACGCAGCGGCCGCAGGATGTGGATCACCAAGCCGCACAGCACAACCGACACAACTCTCTGAGAACGGAGACACTTTCATGCCACAGACATCGACTGTCACGTATGACGCGCTCGTGATCGGCGGTGGCGCAGCAGGTTTGGCTGCCGCCGTCGCGTTGGCCAGGTCCTTACGCTCGGTCGCGGTCGTCGACGCGGGCAAGCCCCGCAACGCGCCCGCCGCGGGAGCACACAACCTCCTCGGCCGCGAAGGAGTCTCGCCGTCGCAGCTCGTCGCCATCGGTCGCGAAGAAGCGCAATCCTATGGCGCACAGATCATCTCGGGAGAGGTACAGTCGGTCACGCGCACAGAATTCGACACCGCGGAGTCCTACGGAGACACCACCTTCGACGCAGCTCTGGTCGACGGAACGACACTGCGCGCCCGCCGGTTGCTGCTGGCATCCGGACTCGTCGACGAACTACCCGACATCGCGGGTATCGAATCACTCTGGGGCACAGACGTGTTGCACTGTCCCTTCTGCCACGGGTACGAGGTACGTGGAAAGCGCATCGGAATCCTCGGTACGGGACCGGCCACGCCGCATCAGACACTGCTGTTCAGGCAGCTGAGTCCGCACATCACGGTGATCGATCACGGCATGCCGCAGCTGTCCGACGACGACCGCGCGATGTTCGACGCACTCGGCGTCGAGCACGCCGCAGGTCCGGTGGCCCGGCTGGACACAAATGCGTCGGGGAATCTACGCGCCGCGGTCTTGGCCGACGGCAGCGAAGTGGAACTCGACGCGCTGGTCGTCGCACCGCGTTTCGTCGCGAGAACCGCACTGTACGAGTCGTTGGGCGGCGAACCGACCACGACTCCGGCGGGTGTGTTCATTCCGACCGAGATGGGCGGTCGGACCCCACTCGCGGGCGTGTGGGCCGCGGGGAACTGCGCAGATCCGATGGCCATGGTCGGCGCAGCGGCTGCAGCGGGCACGCAGGCCGGCGCGATGATCAACGCCGACCTCGCCATGACCGATGCGCGCAGGGCGGTACGCAGCGCAGCCGCGTAGTCGTCGATCGTGTGGGCGTCGTCGAAGATTGGAGGCAGCGCGCCCTCGACTGACCGGAGAATGTGTGTCGAACCGAAGGATGTGTGTGCTGCAGCGCCCGCATCCTTCGATACGGCACACATTCACTCACGACAGCGCCGCGGGCTCCAGAACGCTACTCGGGGAAGCCGTCGAGCACCACGCGGCTGCCGGACAGTCCGAGCCTGCTCGCCCCGGCCTCGATGAGTTCTGCCGCGAAGTCGGCGGTGCGGATGCCACCGCTGGCCTTCACCCCGACAGTCTGGCCGACGGTGTCACGCATGATGCGCACGGCCTCGATCGACGCGCCGCCCGCCGGATGGAAACCCGTCGACGTCTTGACGAATCCTGCGCCTGCCGCCACTGCGCGACGACACACTTCGGCGAGAGTCTCGTGACCCGCAACGTCGAGGAGTACGGCAGATTCGACGATCACCTTGAGCACCGCGGCGTCGCCGATCGCCTCGTGCACGGTCAGCACGTCGACGAATACCTCTTCGAAGTTGCCCGCCAGCGCTGCTCCGACGTCGATGACCATATCGACCTCGTCAGCACCGGAGTCGACGGCCAGCCGCGCCTCCGCAGCTTTGACCAGCGAGTGGTGCTTCCCCGACGGAAAGCCCGCCACGACGCACGACTTCTGAGCGCCCGTCGCGATCGGCAACATCGACGGTGAGAGGCAGACGGCGTAGACGCCGAGGTCGGCGGCCTCGGCGATCGCCGCTTCGGCGTCGGCGCGCGTGGCTTCTGGTTTGAGGAGTGTGTGGTCGACGATCGCGGCGACGTCGGAGCGCGTCAGGTCGGTGTTGGTCACATAGGCGAGCTTGGCACACTGAGTGGTGTGACCCTCACAGACGCCTCCAGCCCAGACGCCTCGAGCCGACGGTATGTGCTGACCCTCGGATGTCCGGACCGGACCGGTATCGTCGCGCGGATCTCGACGTTCCTCGCCGACGTCGGCGGTTGGATCACCGAGGCCGCCTATCACTCCGACCCCGACACCGGCTGGTTCTTCACACGCCAGGCCGTCCGCGCCGACTCGGTCTCGGCAGACGTCGACGATCTTCGCGAGCGGTTCGCCGCGGCCATCGCCGATTTCGGACCGGACACCGTCTGGCGACTCACCGACAGCGGGGTGCAGAAGTCGGTGGTGCTGCTCGTCAGCAAGGAGGGGCACTGCCTCACCGATCTGCTCGGTCGCGCCGACCGCGGCGAACTACCCGCCCGCGTCAAGGCCGTCGTCGGCAATCATCGTGACCTCGAGGGACTCACGACGCGGTTCGGCGTGCCGTTCCACTACGTGCCCTTTCCCGCGGGCGACAAGCAGGGTGCCTTCGAGAAGGTGGCATCGATCGTCGACGACCTCGACCCCGATGCCGTCGTCCTGGCCCGTTTCATGCAGATCGTGCCGCCGCAGCTGTGCGATCGGTGGGCCGGCAAGGCCATCAACATCCACCACAGCTTCCTGCCGAGCTTCGTCGGAGCGCGCCCCTACCATCAGGCCTTCGCCCGCGGCGTGAAACTCATCGGCGCGACGTGCCACTACGTCACCGCCGACCTCGACGCCGGGCCGATCATCGAGCAGGACGTCACCCGTATCGATCACGGCGACTCGGTGAACGACATGGTGCGTCAGGGCCGCGACATCGAAACGCTCGTGCTGTCACGCGGACTCCGCTGGCATCTCGAGGATCGCGTGCTGGTTCACGGACGAAAGACCGTGGTGTTCAACTAGTTTCGCGCACAGTCGGCGGGATAGAGCGCCCGGTCGACGGTCAGAAGTCGAAGCCGCCGAAGTCGAAGCCCCCGTCACCGCCACCGTCGAAACCGCTGCCGCCGTCGAAACCATCGCCGCCACCGAAGTCGTCGCCGCCGTCACCACCGAAGTCGTCGCCGCCTCCGTCGATGCCTGCCATGTCGGAGCCGTCGCCCGCGCCGTTCTCGAATGCGGCTGCGTCGTAAGGCACTCCGTGCATGCCCGAGAACAACGTCGAGAAGAGCAGCATGGAGCCGACGCCCCATGCACCTGCGACCAGTGCGGGCTTCCACCACGGTTCGGAGTACCACCCGGCGGGTACAGGGCGTCCGGCAACCCGGCCGCCCGGATAGTAGTTCGGGGTCCGCGACGACGGAGCGGGCGACGCCTCGACCTGGCGTCCGTCGAACTCGACGGTGCGGTCCTCGGTGACGGCGCCCGCGCTGCGCTGACCGTCGAGCTCAGGGATTGCCGGGCCGGGGTCCATGTTCATCGCGGTGCGCGCCGCACGGATGTAGTAGAGGCCTTCGATCGCGGTCTGCTTCGCGAGGCGGGCCTGTGCGGGTGAGTTGGCCTGATCGATCTGCGAGCCCGCCGCCGTGTAGCGCTCCCCGGCATCGGCGAGTGCCTGCTTCGACGCAGGTGAGTCGCCGACCAGCATGTACACCTGGCCGCCGAGACGTTCGATGACCTGTCGGGCGTCGGCCTTGGCGTCGTCGAGGCTGCGGGCCTTGCTCGCGCCCGAACGCTGCTGCGACACCACCACCACCCCAACCACGAGGACGACGACGATGATGATCAAGAGCAGCGCGGTCATGTTCTCCTCCAACACGGGGGCGGGTGGGTGTCGCGGCGAAAAATCGGACATCCCCCTTCGAGGGTACCGATGCCGCACGAGTCCGGCCTGCGACGACGTTGTGGAACTACCCCTGCGGCCAGGGATTGGTCCCAGATCGGTCGGGCGAGGTCAGAGGACGTTGCAGCCATTCGTGTTGTCGTTGGCACCCGTGGCGGAGTTGGTCAGCGTGAGGTTGTCGCCGTCGACGGCAAAGTCGACGCCGTCGTTGGTCACCTTGAGGTTCTTGACGTTCACCTGATCGAAGAACGGGCCGAACATCGTCTTGGACACGCCGTCGACGATCTGCTGGGCATAGTCGGAAGGGATGCCGAAGACGAAGGCGTTGGCCTTGACGACCTCGAACTTGATGTGACCGTTCTCGGTCGTGGGTTTGATCGTCGCGCTCACCGGGATCGGGATGAATCCCAGGTTGAACGACGTACTGACGTCGACGGTACCGTCTGCCTCGTTACCCGTGATGGACTCGATGTTCGCGCCGGAGACGATCCCACCGGCACCACTCTGATCGGTTCCGGTGCCACTCCCGCCGGTACCGGTACCGCCTGTACCGCCTGTGCCCGTGCCGCTGCCGCCCGTCTCCTGCTTACCGAGTTCGACGACGCGAGAGAACGGGACGTAGCCGCTGCCGTCGAGCGAGCCGACGGTGGTCTTGTCACTCTCGGCGTCGATCCGGTCGGCACGGATGTGCAACCGGGTCGCGCCAGAATCGTTCGCGGTGTCGACCTGCACCCAGGGGATCTCACTTCCCGTGGCCTGCAGCAGCATGGGCTTCTTACTGAGCGAGACGGTCGTAGGCACCCCGGTGAGGCTGCTGAACTGCTGCTCGAGACAGTCCGTCACCCGCTTACGCAGGATCAGCTCCGACGCCACCGCGCCGATGACGAGTACCAGGACCAGCGCAGCCGCAGTGATGCCGATGATCTTGGCGGTGCGACGCCGACGCACAGGTGAGGTGAGGACCGGCTCGCCCGCGGGATCGGCCGGATCGATGACAGTCGTCGCCGTACCCTGCTCGAATGACCGGGTTCCACCGTCGGTCGCCGAGTACGCCCGCGGCCCGGGCTCGGTCGGCGCCGCCGCGAACTGCTCGGTCGGGGCGTGATCGGCAGGAGCGTGATCGCTTGGCGCGTGATCGGTCGATGAGACCCCAGCGTGCGACGACGACGAAGTCGAGTCGGCCACCGGCGCCCATTCGCTGTCGGGGGTTGCCGACGCGTCGGCGTCGCCTGGCCGCGCCTGGGGTTCTTTCTCGTTGTCGGTCATGGTCAGAGCACCTTCGGTCCGTGGTCGTCGATCCGTGGCGCACAAGCTCGGTGGTGAGTGCTTGGGCCGAGATCGGTCAGATGGATTTCCGGTTGGCGAGGACGGCGATGCGCGTCCGTGCCGTCTCCACCGCCGCTAGGTCGATGTCGTGAGCCCGGACACATTCTCCGGACCCGTACGCGGCGACCACCGTACCCAAGGGATCTGTGATTTGGCTGTGGCCTACACCGGTTGGTGTACTGCCCCGCGCAAGGTCCGGATCCTCGGGTTCTGCCTGCCCGACCGCAACCACATAGCACGACGAATCGAGTGCCCTCGCCGTCGCGAGCACTTTCCATTGCGCAACCTTTCCCGGCCCCGCACCCCATGACGCAGGCACGGCAATGATCTGCGCCCCGCGATCGGCAAGGGTCGTGAACAGATCGGGAAATCGGATGTCGTAGCAGGTGGCGACGCCGACCGCGGTGCCCGCGACGTCGACGATCACCGGTTTGTCGCCTGCGGCAACGGTCTTGGACTCGAGAAACCCGAATGCGTCGTAGAGGTGGATCTTGTCGTACGACTCCCGGCGACCATCGGGATGCGCGATCAGCAGGGTGTTGAACACCCGACCGTCGTCGGCGGGGGTGAACATGCCCGCGATGATCACGATCTGCCGGTCGACGGCGATCTGCGAGACCCGCGTGGCCCACGGTCCGTCGAGCGGTTCGGCGATCGAGCCCAGCGGAACCCCGAAGCGGCACATGGTCGCCTCCGGGAACACGACGAGGTCGGCTCCGTCGCCTGCAGCCTGTGCCGCGGCGTCGGCAACGATGACGAGATTGGCGCTCGGATCATCGCTGGAGTTGATCTGTGCCATTGCGATGCGCATGTGGCAAGCGTAGTTGCCCGACCCCGACCGTCGAGACGGTCTCGGCTACTCCGTCGGCGTAACGACGGACCACGGAACCGTCAATACATTGTCTACGCTGCGCCTGCGGGTGGGCTCGACCGGAACACCCGCCTCGGACAACAGTCGCAGGGTTTCGCGCCACCGAGCGCGCGGGCCGAAGGCGGCGTGCGGAGCCGCGACGTCCCAGCACCGATCAGCAGCCACGAGCAGGTCGTGCACGGGCTCGCCGGGCACATTGCGGTGGATGAGCACCTTGGGTAACCGCTCGGCGACCTCCGACGGTCGGCTCGTGTAAGCGGGAGCCCAGCTCAGGGTGAGGCTGCGGGGTCCGTCAGCGTCGAGCAACACCCACGTGCAGCGTCGACCGAGTTCATCGCAGGTGCCCTCGACGATCACGCCGTTCGGTCCGAGCCGGTCCATCAATCGACGCCAGGCGGGCCAGACCTCGTCCTCGTCATACTGCCGGAGCACGTTGAACGCACGGATGAGCTGCGGTCGCAATCCCGCGAGTTCGAACCCACCGAGACCGAATCGCACACCGTCACGAGGTTCGACGACGCGCTCGGGATCGATCTCGAGTCCGACCATCTCCAGATCGGGCGCCACCGCTCGCAACCGCTGCGCCATCTCGACCGTGGTGTCGGGTCGCGCGCCGTAACCGAGGTCGACGACGAGCGGTGCGTTCACCTCGCCGAGCGCGGTGAGCACCGACGCATCGGAGGCCATCCAACGATCGACGCGGCGGAGCCGGTTGATGTTCGTCGTGCCGCGAGTGATCCGCCCGGTCGGTTTGCCGGAGCCGCGCTTGTCGGAGCCGGCTCCGCGCTCAGGCAAGGCGCTAGAGGTTCTTCGTGATCCAGTCGGCGGCGTACTCGGCCTCGGCGCGGAACAGGTCGACGAGGTTGACCAGCATCAACTGCTCGAGCTTGCCGTTGACGAACGGGATGTACACCTTGACCTCGGTCGTCTTGCGGATCGTGCAGCCCGTCTCCGTGGGAAACAGCTCCTGCCAGCCGTTGAGGCTGCCGGGACCCGCGGGAATCGACGCGTTGTAATCGCCCTTGGTGTTGTCGGGGTCGAACGGACCGAACGACTCCTCGCGGGTGATGACCATGTCCTTCATCAGCACGGTCTGCGCCAGTGCCGGGAGCTGATCGCGTCCGATGGTCTGCTTGAGGACAACACTCATGCCGGTCTCGTCGGATCGGAAATCCTCGACCTCGCAGTGCGGCGAGATCATCTGGAACCCCGCCATCATGTCGTCCCAGTACTGCTTTGTGCTCTGCGCTTCGTAGAGCTTCTCCACGGGATGCGAGTAGCGCGCTGAGTAACTGAGCCGTCGTGCCATGCGTTTCAGGCTAACCGAGCAGGGTACGGCCATCAAAAACCGGCACCGGCGCCTACCCGCGCCGTAGCGCGTCCTCTCGCCACCAGCTCAGTGGTTGGACTGCTCCCAGGTGACGGTCTCGTCGTGCTCGGCGTCGAGCAGCTTGATCAGTTCGTCGATGACGGCCTTCTCGATCTTGCCGCCGACGAACGGGATCGAGACATTCGCGCTGCCGCTGTACTGCATCGACGCTGGATCGCCCGTCACCGACACCGTGGCCTCGACCGTCGCGGGCGCGCCGGTGACCGACGCGGTCATGGTCCCGCTGATGGTCTCACCGTTACGCGTGAACACGTTGCGACGCGGGATCTCCAGGTCGCCGGGGCGAACCTTGGTGATCATCGACGGCAGTTTGTCCTCGGGGATGCCCTGCTTCATCTCGACGGCCACGGTGTCGCCGTCGAGGGAGAACGACTCGAGCACGCCGTGACTCGAGTTGATGATCTGGAGCAGATCACGCCAATACTGCTCGTTGGTGATGATCTCCCAGTACCGCGCGGTGGAGAACGTGTAGGTCACGGTGTGATTCAGCGTGCTCGCCATGGGTGAGGACATTACCCGAGCGAGCGCGCACCATCGGTCCCGACAGCGCGCGCTCGGTTACCGTTACACCGTGATCGACAACCCCTCCGCCCTGCAATCCGCGCCGCTCGCCGATCTGACCACTCTGCGGGTCGGCGGACCGGCACACGCGATCGTGCACTGCCCGGACACCCGCAGCGTCGTCGAGGAGATCACCGCACTCGACGCCGAGTCGGAACGGGTCCTCGTCATCGGCGGAGGATCGAATCTGTTGATCTCCGACGATGGGTTCGATGGCACCGCCGTCGTGATCGAGAGCGGACACATCAACTTCGGCACCGGCCGCGAATCGGGTCGCGCGCACGTGACCGCCGACGCCGGGGTGGCGTGGGACTCGCTCGTCGCAGCAACGATCGATGCGGGATTCGGTGGGCTGGAATGCCTTTCGGGAATCCCGGGCGCCGCAGGCGCCACGCCGGTGCAGAACGTCGGCGCATACGGGGTCGAGGTCGCTGACATCTTGCGCAGCGTGCAGGTACTCGACAGGCGAGCACGAACGCTGCGCTGGGTGTCCCCCGGCGAACTCGGACTGGGCTATCGGACGAGCAACCTGAAGTACCGCGACGATTTCGTCGTCGTCGCAGTCTCGTTCTGGCTCAACGACGATCGCCTCAGTCAGCCTCTGCGATACCGCGACCTCGCCGACCGACTCGACGTCGCACGCGATTCACGTGTCGACGCCTCTCGCGTCCGCGAGACGGTACTGGGGCTGCGCCGCAGCAAGGGCATGGTGCTCGACGCCGACGACCACGACACCTGGAGTGCCGGTTCGTTTTTCACCAATCCGATCATCGGGTCCGGCGACGCACCCGCAGTCATGGAACGCATCCGCGACCGCGTCGGCGCCGACATCTCCATGCCCGCGTTCCCCGTCGCCGACGGCGTCAAACTCTCGGCGGGCTGGCTCATCGAACGGGCGGGATACGCCAAGGGCTATCCCGGCCCTGCCTCACCCGCACGACTGTCGACCAAACACACACTGGCAGTGACCAATCGGGGCGGGGCGACCGCCGACGAACTCCTCGACCTCGCACGCGACGTACGCACCGGCGTGTACGAGGCGTTCGGCGTCACGCTGCACCCCGAGCCGGTGCTGGTGAACTGCTCACTCTGACCGACTATCGCGGCCGACTGGATCGTGTACGCCGTGTGCACCCGGCCGCGCCACCACGAGACTGGCGAGTTCGTGGCCGGAGATTGAGCGCGGCGGCGGTCGCCCTGAGCCTCCCGTTGGTCAGCGCGCCTCAGAACTGAGCGGCCTGCACCTGGGTGCGCGACACCTCGCCGACGACGTCGTCGAGCAGCTCGTTGACGCGCTGCGCGGCCTCGATCGTCGACATGTGCCCGACGCCGTCGAAGATGATTTCGTCACGCAGAGAACCGTTGCGGCGCAGGATGTCTGCCATCTCGTCGGCGTGTCGGCGAGGGGTGAGCCGATCGTCGGTGCCCACGATCACGGTCGTCGGAACGCTCAGCGCATCGAGTCCGGCCGCGACGTCGAGGCGGCCCATCGCCGCACCCCACCGACCGCGCGCACGAGGCGAACACGCCATGATCATCGTGTCGACGAACTCCACATGCGACGCGCGTGCCTCTGAGCCGAGCGCCACGTATTGGGATATGCGAGAAGTGAACTGGCCGTGCGGCAATGGTGTCGACGCACTGGTGACGATTCGACTGACCGCGGGCACGAACGGCCTGCTGTAACGCGGCAACCCCTCGGGGATGAGCATGTGGTTCTGCACAACGCCGCGCGCCGCCGTGGACGCGAGCACCACCGCCGACACCGTCGTCGACACCTTCTCGGGGTGCTGCTTGGCCCACGACATGATGGTCATGCCACCCATGCTGTGGCCGATGAGAATCGCCTTGCGACCGGGCGGGACAACGGCGCCGAGCACGGCGTCGAGGTCGTGGCCGAGGGTGTCGACAGTCGGCCTGCGTCGTCCGAGCTCGCTGAGCCCGTGCCCGCGCTGGTCGTAGGCGACGACGGTACGCTCACCCGCGAAGTGGTTGATCTGCGGATTCCAGTAGTGGGTGTTGCAGGTCCACCCGTGTACCGCGACGATCACGTCACCGGTGTCGGCGGCTGCAGGATCGGGACCGTACAACTCGACGTTCAGCTTGGTCCCGTCGATGCTCGCCACGCTGCGCTGCACGCGAGGTGCCGTCGGGTCGGCCAGCAGGTCATCGGGTCCATCGTCGACGGCCGGAGCCGACGACATCACCCCGCGCGCGATCCCCGCGAGGTTGGTGCCCGCACCGACCGCCACCGAACCGAGCCCGAGCGCCGCGGCGCCGAGCGCCCAGTTCCGAGTCTTCATACGTCTCCACTCCACCCCGTGTGGTGCTCTCTACTCGCGAATGACATCTTCTGATGTAACACTACCCGTTGTCAGATTCGACGGCGATGCCTCATAGGTCGACTCCTCGGCGACCGCCTCCCCACCCGCGGCTGCCTCCCCGTCCGCAACCGCGTCCCCGCCCGCGGTTGCGTCTGGTCCGCCTGATGCGGCGTCGAAGTAGGTCGACGCCTCGCCGATGGCCTTCGAGATCTCGTCGTCGAGGGCTTTGCGAAATGTGGTCTCGACGATGTCGTGAGCCATCGGTCGGACCGTCTGGATGAGTTCGGCCATCTTGCTGACATTGGCCTCACCGAGTTCTGGCAGCTTCTCGTCGAAGTACTTGTCGGTGATGATCGAGACGAAACTGCGCGCCGCGTCTTCGAGGTCGTCCTGCACTCTAACGAACCGATCGAGCAGGACGTCGATGTCGACACCGCTCTTGACCAGCACCTCGGCACCCTCGAGAACCTCGGGGTTCTTGATCGCGTAGTGGGCGCCGTCCTTGACGAGCAGGCCGAGTTTCTGGCCGAGCGCGATCGATTTGTCCGAGGCATTGAGCGTCTTGCGCAGTTCGGTGATCGTGATCGTCGCGGCGCGTTTGAAGTTCCGGAAGCGGCCGCCCTTGGGTTCGCCGCGCAGCACGTGCTCGACCTTCATCCCGTAGTGGGCGGCGTGCAGCAGTTCGCTGATCGTCGCGAAGGTGTAGCCACGCTCGAGCATGCGGGAGATCAGGTTGAGACGGACCAGATGCTCTTCGGAGTACCAGCCGGTGCGGCCGCGGATCGTCGGAGGCGGGAGCAATCCGCGGTCCTGATAGACGCGGATGTTGCGAACACTGACTCCCGACGCGTCCGCGAGCTCGTTGATCCGATACTCAGCCATGAATCAGAGTGTATTCGCCACCCATCGGGGATCCCGCCACTCCCTGCGGCGGATCGACTCGCCGGGTTTCAGCAGCACCCGACCCACAAAACTAGCGCCCGACCTTACGGAACCAGGACTTCCCCTGAATCGAGTCGACGCGGGGCCGCACGTCGACGATGTACACCAGAACCGCGACGACGCCGATCAGATAGAACAGCGAGGGCGCCTGGAAGAACCAGATGAACACCGTCGACGCGGCGAGGATCGCGACCCAGATGACCTTCGTCTGCTTATCGACGGCCCGGAAGGCGTCGGAGCGTTGGATCGACGCGTGGATCAGCGACACGATCGCCGCAACACCGGCGACGATGGTCAGCACCCACAGGATCAGGTTTTGGCCCGCAGCCATGAAGCTCACAAAGTTCACGAATCACACTCTAGTCGTGGTTGCCCGCGGTCGGGTCGGCGTCGTTCTCGCAGTTCTCGCGCTGGAACGACTCGTAGATCTCCAGCAGCATCTGCTTCTGCCGTTCGCTGATCGACGTGTCGATCAGCAGCGCGTCACGCACGGGACTCGCCGGGCGCTCCTCGAGGATGCCCGCTCGCACGTAGAGCACCTCGGCGGACACCCGCAGCCCCTTTGCGATCTGGGCCAAAACGTCGGCCGACGGTTTACGCAGCCCTCGCTCGATCTGGCTCAGGTACGGGTTCGACACGCCGGCGCGGTCGGCGAGCTGACGAAGCGAGACCTCGGCAGCCACACGCTGCGAGCGGATGAAGGAGCCGATGTCCTGCGCGGCCGTGGCCACCACGTCCTGCGCGGCATTGGCGACCGTCTCCACCGGGTTGCTCGACCCCTCGTCGCCTGTCGCCTCGTCAACCGTCGCCTCGACGATCTCGCGCGCGTCGTCGGACCCGGTGTTCGCGTCGTCGTCCGACGGGATTGGTTTGCTCTGCACTGCTTCTCACTCCCGATACTCGCTGCCCCATGCCAGTATCGGGGTGCGTGCTAGCTCGTGCAAGCAGTGACGTCAGCCGAAGATCAGCACCGACACCGTGTAGATCGCGAGCCCGGCCAACGAACCGACCACGGTTCCGTTGATCCTGATGAACTGCAGATCGCGCCCCACCTGCAGTTCGATCTTCCGGCTGGTGTCGTCGGCATCCCAGCTGCGCACGGTTTCGGTGATCACGGAGATGATCTCGCGGGAGTAGTTCGTCGCGACGTGGTTGGCCACCCGCGCGACCCAGCCGTTCATCTTCTCCTGCAGCGGACGGTCGTCGCGGATACGCGTTCCGAGTCGGATGACGGCGTCGGTCAGGGTGTTGCGCAGCGTGCTGTTGGGATCTTCGAGCATCTGCTCGATGACGGCCTTGCCGGTGTTCCATGCGGTCGACGCCGCGTCAGCGACCTCGGCACTCCCGACGAGGTCGTGCTTGATGCCCTCGAAGCGCTCGATCATCGCGGGATCGTGCTGGAGGTCGTGGGAGAACTGCTCGACGAACTGGTGCATCGACCGCCGCATCTCGTGCTCGGGGTCGGTCTTGACCTTGTAGGTGAAGTCGACGAGTTCGCGATAGATCTTGTCGCCGACGAGGTTGGTCACGAATTTCGGCTTCCACGACGGCCCCACATCCTGATCGACGACTCGCTCGATGAGGTCCTGGCTGCCGACCGCCCAGTCGTAGGCACGGTCACACAGCAATTGGAAGACCGGGTCGAGCCGGTCCTCGTCGACGAGCTGCTCGAGGATGCGGCCGATCGGCGGCGCCCACTCGGGTTCGGCCGCCCACTTCAGCACGGCCTGGATGAACTGCTCGATGTCTTCGTCGCCGAGCATCTCCGAGGCCAACTTGATCGCGCGGGCGGCCTCATCGGAGATGCGCGGAGCGTTCGCGGGGTCGGCCAGCCACGTCGACACCCGACGGGGCATGTCGAGTTGTTCAGCACGTTCGACGACCACGGCCGGCGTCATGAAGTTCTCTTCGATGAACTCGCCGAGCTGATCTCCGATCTCGTCCTTCTTCTTCCGGATCAGAGCCGTGTGCGGCACCGGGATGCCCAGCGGATGCTTGAACAAGGCGGTCACAGCGAACCAGTCGGCGAGCCCGCCGACCATTCCCGCTTCCGACGCCGCGCGCACGTACCCCACCCACGCCGCCACGTTGGCACCGTCGTGATGCTCGAGGTAGCGCATGCAGAGGTAGACGATCGCAGCCACCACGAGGAAGCCGGTCGAGACCACTTTCATCTTGCGGAGGTCACGGCGCCGGCGCTGGTCACCCGGTCCGTCGGCGGCGCCGAATCCCGGCGACGACCCCTTCGCCCGCGCGGGCGTCTGCCCCGGTTGGCCGGAAACGTCCGGAATCACTGTCGACACTCAATAAGTTCTACCCTCTGCCGGGGATTAGGCTGGCCGGGTGATACCCAACCGCCCAAGCCCTGCGGCCGCGGCACGTACTGCGCTTTCGGCTGCTGCACACGTGACGCGCGGGGTCGAACAGGCGCTGCTCGGCGCGGTCACCGACGACACGGTCAAACCCGACGGGCGCAGGCAGCGGTGGGAGAAGCACAAACAGGATCGTCGGAGTGAGTTGACCGATGGCACGATCGACGCCGTGCGCGCGCTCGGAGCCGACGCCGGGATGGACGAGATCGCCACACACATCGGTGTCTCGAAGACCGTCCTCTACCGGTACTTCAGCGACAAGAACGACCTCGGAACCGCAGTGACCGTGCGCTTCTTCGAGACAACGCTGCTCCCCAGGTTGGCCGAGGCCATCTCCGACGACGCCGACGAGTACACGCTGACCAGAACGGTGATCGGCGTGTATGTGCGGGCAGTGGCCGACGACCCGGCGCTGTACCGGTTCGCACTGACCAACTCACCGACGTCATCGGTCGGGACTGTCGAATCGGAGCGACTCGTCGCCCAGTTGCTGACGGCGGCGATCGTCCTGCGGATGGAAGAGCGCTCCGCAGACACCTCCGGGGCCAAGGTGTGGTCCCACGTACTCGTGGGCGGCATCCAGCGCGCTGTCGACTGGTGGATGACCGACCGCGACGTCTCCGTCGACGAGCTGATCGACTACCTGACGATGATGGTGTGGAGTTCGGTCATCGGGATCGCCGGGGTCGACGGGTCCCGCGAGCAGTTCATCTCCGACCCTCCCCCGCTGACACAACCGACGAGACCGGAGGAGGCTCACGTCGATGGGTGAGAACGACAAGAACGCGGGATGGACGCGACCCGCGACCGAGGCACTGCGGGCCACGACACTCGGGCCGATCGCCGAGTTCGACGCCGGGTCCACCCCCGGCTTCGAGGGCGATCACGGGTACGGCACCCAGTTGCTCGCCGAACGCGGCGAGGTGCTCGCCGATCTACAGGAGTTGTTGTACGCCAACGGCCGATCCGGTGATCACCGCTCGGTGCTACTCGTGCTGCAGGGTATGGACACTGCGGGCAAGGGCGGGATCGTCCGACACGTCGGCGGTCTCGTCGATCCACAGGGCTTGTCGATCAAGGGTTTCGGTAAGCCCACACCAGAAGAGCTCGAGCACGATTTCCTGTGGCGCATCCGCAAGGCCGTGCCTCCCGCTGGGCATATCGGCATCTTCGATCGTTCGCACTACGAGGACGTACTTCCCGTGCGGGTACACAATCTCGTGCCGCAATCCGAATGGGAAGGACGCTACGAGACCATCAACGAGTTCGAGGATGATCTCGTCCAGACCGGAACGACCATCGTGAAGTGTGCACTGGTCGTCTCCAAAGGCGAACAGCGTAAACGCCTTGCCGAGCGACTCGACCGACCGGACAAGTACTGGAAGTTCAATCCGGACGACATCGACGAGCGACCGTTCTGGAACGACTATCTCGACGCCTACCAGGCGATCTTCGATCGCTGCGACTCCGACACGGCGCCCTGGTATCTCATTCCCGCGAACAAGAAGTGGTTTTCGCGCCTCGCGGTGTGTGAACTACTGATCTCCGCACTCGAAAGACTCGACCTCGAGTGGCCAAAGGCCGACTTCGACATCGACGCCCAGAAGAAGAGGCTCGCGGCCTCCGACTGAGTTCGCGGTGGGCAGCCGATCAGGTCGACGGGTCGCGGCGTCGGAGCACCGTGTGCGCCACGAGTCCGACGACGAGCGCCCAGAACGCTCCCCCGATGCCCCAGAACGAGATCCCCGCAGCAGCGGTGACGAACGTGAGCGCGGCGGGAATTCGGTACTCCTCCTGCGCCAGCGCACCGACGAGCGCCGAGGCGAAGGTACCGAGCAATGCCAGTCCCGCAACCGTTTCGAGCAGACCGTGCGGCGCGATCGCCGTGATCGTGACCAACACGCCCGACAGCGCAGCGAGGATGAGATACGACACGCCCGCGGAGACTCCCGCGATCCACCGTCGGGAACGATCCGGTCCGGCCTCATCGCCCGCGGCGAGCGCTGCCGACAACGCGGCCAGATTGATCGCGTGACCACCGAACGGCGCGCCGACGACCGTGCCCGTGCCCGTGACGAACATCGAAGCCCGCCAAGGGGTTTGGTAGCCGAACGACTTCAAGACCGCGACGCCCGGCACATTCTGCGAGGCCATCGTGACCACGTAAAGCGGGATCGTGATGCCGACGACCGCCGAGGCGTCGAAATGCGGTGTGGTCCAGGCGATCTGCGGCCACCATTCGGTGTGGGCCGCGGAGTCGACGCCGCGCACCGCGAGGTAGATCCCGATCACGACGAGCGCGGTCATCAGAGCGAGCGGCAACGCCCAGCGCGACAACCAGCGAGTGGCACATAGCCACACCACGAGAATCGGAATGGTCAGCAACGGTTGCACCGCAAGGGATTTGATCGGCGCAAGACACAGCGTCAGCAGCACGCCTGCGAGCATCGCCTGTGCGACAGGCGTCGGAATTCTTGCTATGAGATCACCGAGCGCGGGGATCAATCCTGTGGCGACGACGAGAACTCCGACGACGAGAAACGCGCCGACAGCGGCCGGCCAGCCCGCGTGGTAACTCGCACCCATCGCCGCGAGCAGGGCCGCGCCGGGCGTCGACCATGCCAGAGTGATCGGCATCCGATAGCGCAGGCACAGCACGATGATGCCGAGCGCGAATGTCGCCGTGAGCGCCAACAGACCCGACGCCGCCTGTGTCGACGACGCCCCGACGGCGCGAAGCCCGGACACGACGACCACAAACGACGAGGTGAAACCGACGAGCGCGGTGACGACGCCCGCGACGATCGGCTCGGTGTTCGACGCCTGCTGCTGTGCGGTCACGACGCCAGCATAGCGGTATCGTTCTGTAAACAGAACACTCGGTGCGACACCGCACCGCGACCGACCAATGACGCGGAAAGGCAGGCACGTGGTCGAGGGAGTTGTGAGCGACTCGGAGCGTGACGATCGGCGAAGAGACGTCGGTGAGCGGATCTCGGCGCTACGGACCGAACGCGGACTCAGCCTGTCCGCGCTGGCCCGCGCCGCCGGGATCGGCAAGGGTTCGCTGTCCGAACTCGAAGCGGGACAACGCAACCCGACCCTCGACACGCTCTACGCCGTGGCGGGCCCCCTCGGCGTGCCACTGACGGCCCTCCTCGGCGAGGCGTCGGGAACCGAGGGCGACGGCACGCACCTCACCGCACGGCTGCTCCACGTCGAACATCACGACGACGGTTCGACGACGGAGGTCTTCTGGCTCCACGTCTCTTCCGGAGGGGTACGACGCTCCCCGTCGCACGGCGCCGGCGTCGTCGAACATGTCCGAGTGGTCCGCGGAAACCTCGTCGCCGGGCCCGAGGGCGACGAAAGGGCCGCGGCCGCAGGCGAATCCCTGCAATGGATCAGCGACCGACCGCACACCTACCGCACCGACGACGACGTCCTCGCCGTACTCACCATCGACTCACCTGCCTAGCTTCGGTCGTCGGCGCGACCCCGTTGCGTTCGCGCGAACCCAACCCAGGTCGCGGGAACGGAACGACGTCGCGAAAAATCGAGGGAACCGCGCACGGGTCCGCTGCGTCAAAAGACGCATGCTCCCCGAACTCGACTTCCCGACCGATCGCCACGGACTAGTCCGCCGCAAGGCCGCTCTGCGCAATAACATCTCCGACGGCCAGCTCGCAGCCGCGATCTCGGCCGGAATTCTCATCCGGTTGGCCGACGGGGTCTTCGCCGTCTCCAGCGACGAGCTCACCGACGGCGACGACGGGGGCGATCGCCTGTATCGCCTGCGGACCATCGCGGTCGCGACGTCGTCGAAGAGCACCGGACCGAGAGTGCTGAGCCACTGGTCCGCGGCCGCGCTGCACGGTCTCCCGACACTGAAACCCGACCACGAGCTGGTGCACTTCGCGAACGGCGGCACGAGCGGCGGATTCGTACGCGGGCGACGCCACGTTCATTCCGCATTCGTGGCGCCCGAGCAGACGATGTCGATCGACGACCTGGCGTTGACAACCCTGGAGCGGACAGCCGTCGACATCGCACTGAGCGGGACCTTCGCCCAGGGGGTGGTCGTGTTCGACGCCGCGCTCCGCCTCGGCGCCGACCGCGACGCGATGCGCAAATTACTCAACGGTCGACGTCGTCGAGGCGTCCGCGGCGCACGACAGGCGCTCTCCGTCGCCGACGGCCGTTCGGAAAGCGTCGGTGAGTCGTGGAGCAGAGCACAGATCATCGAGGCCGAGTTACCCATGCCTCGTCTCCAGCACACGTTCCACGTCAACGGACGCGACTACCGCACCGACTTCGATTGGGCGGCGACTCTGATCGGCGAGTTCGACGGGATCAACAAGTACGGTATGCGTCCCGGCGAGACTGCACGCGAGGCGCTGATCCGAGAAAAGAAGCGCGAAGCCGATCTCGCACTCCTCCACGCGACCCTCGTGCGCTGGACATGGGGAATGCTCGAGCGCGACGAGATGGTGCCACTGGTGCGCACCAGGCTTCTCGATCTCGGGCTGATGGCCGCATGACCCCCACAACGCACATTCCCGCGAACCAAGTCCGTTGCCGCGACCGAAATGTCGGTCGCGGCAACGAATCGAGTTCGCGGGAATGCGAGTAGATGTGGCCAGAAACTAGCTGGTGCTCTTCTTGGCCGGGGTCGACTTCTTGGCCGGGGTCGACTTTGCCGGAGCGGTGCTGGTGCGCTTGGCGGCAATCTTCTTGGCGGGCGAGGCATTCGCGGTGCGCGCCTTGCCCTCGACCTTGCCTGCGGCACCGTCGATCTTCGACGCTGCGGTCGCGCTACGAGCCTTGGCGGTCTTGCCGGCCTCGGTGACCGCCGCGCTTGCCTCGTCGAGCTTCTCGTTCACCTCGAGAGCAGCTTCCTCGACCTTGTCGTTGAGATCGTCGACGGCGTCGTCGAGGGCATCGCCGAGGGCATCGCCGGCTTCGCCGACGCGGGTACTGACCAGCGTGGCGAGCTTGGAAGCCTGCTCACCGACGGCGCGAGTCTGATGCGAGACCACACCGAGTGCGTCCTCGGTCAGATCGACGGCGTCGTTGTAGGTCTTCTCCGCGCGGGTCAGACCCTCCTGCACGATCGGCTGCTGCCACAGACGGCCGACAGCCTCTTCGCCGCGCTCGGCGAGCGAGGTGTAGACGCTCGTGGCGAACTCGACGTAGCCGTCGGCGAGCTTGCGCAGCTCCTCCGGCGACAGCTTGGTGCGCAGGTCGTCGATGGTCGACTCGATGGTGCCCGGAAGTTCCTCGGGCAGAGCGTTCAGACGGCCGCGGGTCTCCTCGAAGCGGGTCTGGGCGGTCTCGCCTGCAGCCTCGGTGCGCTCCTTGATCTGCGTGACGGCGTCGCTGACCTGCTTGAGTGCAAGGTCGCCCGCGCCAACCACGGCATAGAACGGGCTGGGCAGATTGCGTTCGGTGGTGGTCATGGCGATCTCCTTAGTCAATTGGTCACCAAAAAATGTTGCAGCACAAGGCATATCGAGGAGGCAACCACATTGTCGCTTCTGGTCTCGATAGGTGCCGCACCAGCACTTGTAGTGGTTCCATAAGCCAGTATGCCACGTTTGCTAGCTATTGCAAGCAATCTGCTAGCACTATTTGCGGAATCGCTGTGATACCGCCCACACTCAGAATCACGCCTGCGGATCGTCGGCGTATCGATAAAAGCCGCGGCCCGACTTCTTGCCGAGGTGCCCGGCCTCCACCATGCGCAGGAGCAGCGGAGTCGGTGCGTACAGCGCCTCTTTCGATTCCGCATACATGCGGTCGGCGATCGCTGTGACGGTGTCCAATCCGACCATATCCGCAAGCCGCAGCGGACCCTTCGGATGCGCGCAGCCGAGCACCATGCCTCGGTCGACGTCCTCGACGTCGGCGAATCCGTTCTCCACCAATCGAATTGCCGACAGCAGGTACGGCACCAACATCGCGTTCACCACGAACCCGGACCGATCGGCAGACGCAATGACCTGCTTGCCGAGCACGGCGTTGGCGAAAGCCTCTGCGCGCGTGACGATGTCGGCATCGGTATGCAACGTCGACACCAACTCGACGAGCGGCAGTACCGGCACCGGGTTGAAGAAGTGCAGACCGATCACCCGCGCCGGATTCTGGGTGGCCATGCCCAGCGTGATGATCGGAATCGACGACGTGTTGGACGCCAGAACAGCGCCGGGATCGCACACTATCTTGTCGAGGGCCGCGAAGATCTCGGTCTTGACGCCCTCGTCCTCGACGACCGCCTCGCAGACCACCTGCCGATCGGCGAAATCGTCGAGTTCGGTGGTGAATCGCAGTCGCATCGACGCCTGTTCGCGTTCCCGCTCGGTGAGCTTGCCGCTCGACACTCCCCGCTCGAGCGAACGCAATATCCGCGACCGACCGCCGGCGACGAGTTCGCGCGAAGGTTCGTAGACCAGTACGTCGGCATCAGAGCGAGCGCACACCTCGGCGATCCCCGCACCCATCTGGCCCGCACCGACCACACCGACACGCCACGCCTCAGACACACTCGCTCCGCTCAGATTTCGTTTGGTGACAACAGATCTCGCGGGCACATGGGTAACTCGCCGGGAACGCCCACGAGTGCCGAATATGCCAACAGGCGGCCCGCAACGTAAGTCGCGGGCCGCCTGTCGATTCGCAAAAGCTCCGGAGAGGCGGACGAGTCCGCAACGTAAAGCTGCGGGCCGCCTGGGCTGGAGCAGACCTCGAAGAGGCGGACTAGTTCCTAGTGGAACTGGCCTTCCTCGGTGGAGCCCTTCAGAGCAGCGGTCGAGGTGTTGGGGTCGACCGTGGTGGCGATGCGGTCGAAGTAGCCCGCACCGACCTCGCGCTGGTGCTTGGTGGCGGTGTAGCCACGAGCCTCAGCAGCGAACTCGCGCTCCTGCAGGTCGACGTAAGCGGTCATCTGCTCACGGGCGTAGCCGTAGGCCAGATCGAACATCGAGTAGTTGAGGGCGTGGAAGCCGGCGAGGGTGATGAACTGGAACTTGAAGCCCATCGCGCCGAGCTCGTTCTGGAACTTCGCGATGGTCGCGTCGTCCAGGTGCTGCTTCCAGTTGAAGGAAGGCGAGCAGTTGTAGGCCAGGAGCTGGTCGGGGAACTCGCTCTTGACGGCCTCGGCGAACTGGCGAGCCAGCTCCAGGTCGGGCTTGCCGGTCTCCATCCAGATGAGGTCGGCGTAGGGAGCGTATGCCTTGGCACGCGCGATGCAGGGCTCGATGCCCTTCTTCACGTTGTAGAAGCCCTCGGTGGTGCGCTCACCGGTCACGAACGGCTTGTCGCGCTCGTCGACATCGGAGGTGATGAGGGTTGCGGCCTCGGCGTCGGTACGAGCGACGACGACGGTCGGGGTGTTGGCAACGTCGGCAGCGAGGCGAGCCGAGGTCAGGGTGCGGATGTGCTGCTGGGTGGGGATGAGCACCTTGCCACCGAGGTGGCCGCACTTCTTCTCCGAGGCGAGCTGATCCTCCCAGTGGGTGCCAGCGGCGCCGGCCTTGATCATGGCCTTCTGCAGCTCGTAGACGTTGAGGGCGCCACCGAAGCCGGCTTCGCCGTCGGCCACGATCGGCACGACCCAGTTGTCGACCGAGTTGTCACCCTCGACGCGGGCGATCTCGTCGGCGCGCAGCATCGCGTTGTTGATGCGCTGCACGACGGCCGGCACCGAGTTGGCCGGGTAGAGCGACTGGTCGGGGTAGGTGTGGCCGGAGAGGTTCGCGTCACCGGCGACCTGCCAACCCGAGAGGTAGATGGCCTTGAGGCCCGCGCGCACCTGCTGCACGGCCTGGTTACCGGTCAGCGCGCCGAGCGCGTTGATGTAGTTGTCGCTGTTGACGCCTTCCCACAGGATCTCGGCGCCACGACGAGCGAGGGTGTGCTCCTCGACGACGGTGCCCTGGAGCTCGGCAACCTGCTCGGCAGTGTATTCGCGCGTGATGCCCTTCCACCGCGGGTTGGTGTCCCAGTCCTGCTGGATTTCCGCGGCGGTGCGGGGCTTTCCGACGTTGCTCATTAGCCACTTCGCTTTCGTTGTGCTGCTCGTCCCGATCTCCCGAGACGAATGCTTGTCCGGCTCACAGAGACCGGGGCCTATCTGGACCCGGCCGAAGCTGCCAAGGAATTGCACCCAGGCCGGATGATGTCAGGCCTCCGAGCGCGCGTCGCGTCCGCAAATGTGATGACCACCACAGGATGGGGTCGGAGTTTGCGAACTCTTCGGCACTTCCCGGAAACGCCTGACTCAAGGGTGCCACACCGAAAACACGCAGGTCCAATCCCCTTTGACTGCAAAAATGCGCCAACCATGTGGCGAAGATTTGCAAATTTTGCAAATCTGGAGATGTGAAGAGTCGTCAGCGGAGCGTTAAAAAGTACGCGCGTACTGCGTTTTCTCCGTGCGCTCCGCCGACGGTCGGCATGCGCAGGAGCATCAACCCGATGCCCGCTGGAAAGACTCCCGACACCTCACATGTGGCGTGTTTCACACCGTGGTTCCAGGTACACCCGGCCACGGCCGCTCCTCGTCACCGCGCGGTCGGTCATCTCGCGGCCGCTTTCAGCGCTGTGCCGAACAGATCGACGAACGCGGACGACGACATCGGCTCCACCGCGTCGGCAGGTGGATTCTGCGCCCGGCCGCCCGGACCGTTCACCGTGAGACTGACCGTGAACACCGAGCCTCCAGGGCGCTTCACGAGCGCATATCCGACATATCCGACCTGCTTTCGCACCGTCGAATCCGGCAGCGTCGTCGACACATCCGATCGCGAGAGAAAGGCGCGTTCGACGCTGAGTCCGCCGGGACTGTTCGCGACCTCCGGCGGGTCGGGCAGCGTCGTCGACTCGGTGGTGACCGTCGCACCCGCAAGACTTCCCGCCGCAACAGTGGTCTCAGTCCTACGGCACTGCCCGGTCCTCGTGCGGATGTCGTCGTCGATGTCGCGTCGAACAGTGGATACCAGCTCGACGAGCCCGACGTCGGCCGCGCTCGCGGCGAGCACCGCAGAGTTCGACGCGCTGACCTTCTCGGTGAACGCCGTGTCCGCGGTGGCGCGGCACTCCTGTGGCATCACGGTGTCGGCGTGTGCCGCGACCAGTTGCGCACGGTCGGAGTCCACGAGGTCGGAGACGGTCAGTTGCGTCGTCGCGAAACCCGACGGCAACTGCGCCGGCCGCAGCAACAGATCGGCGGGAGCGACGGCCGTGGCGGTCGAGACCGCGTCATCGTCGCCGCATCCGGCGAGTGTTGCAGCAACACAGGCGAGCAGCGTCGCTGCCACCCACCGTCGAACCCACCGCGCACGCACGGGGTCACCGTACCCTGAGCGGGTCCGACGACATGGCGACCTATGGACTGCGGTGAGCTATGAACAGCAGTGAGCTATGAACGGCGGTGACCTATGAACAACAGGGCCTATGTCGGATCGCGCTTACGTCAGCTTCGCTCCGAACGCGGGCTGTCGCAGGTGGCGTTGGCCCAGACGCTGCGCATCTCCGCGTCGTATCTCAACCAGATCGAACACGACGCCCGCCCGCTCACCGCATCGGTGCTGGCGCGGATCACCGAGGCATTCGGAGTCGACGGCGGGTTCTTCGACTCCCAAGACGACGTGCGACTCGTCGCGGAACTGCGTGAGGCGCTGCTCGACGACGACATCGAGGCCGCCCCGACGACCGCCGACCCCCAGGAGATCGCGGCGATGGTCTCGGCCCACCCCGACATGGCGCAGGCGATGGTGAATCTGCATCGCCGGTATCGGATCGCGATCGATCAGCTCGCCGCGGCGACCGACGAGCGCAGCGACCGCGCCATGCGCGGATCGATCACCGCACCCCACGAAGAGGTGCGCGACTATTTCTACCAGCGCCGCAACTACATTCACGCACTCGATGTCGCGGCAGAAGAGCTCAACGCACGCATGCGGATGCACTCGGGCGACGTCCGACGGGAGATCGCCGACCGGCTCGAACGCGTCCACGGGGTGACGATCGCCCCGCGCGTCGACCTTGGCGACTACCTCCTGCACCGATTCGACCCCGCGACACGACGTCTCGAGGTCTCGGCCGCGCTGTCGGCCGGCCAGCGCGCATTCAAACTCGCCGCAGAACTCGCGCTCGTCGAATTCGACGATCTACTCACCGAATTGGTCGAGGAGGCGAACTTCACCAACGATGAGGCCCAGGCGCTCGCGAAGACCGGACTGGCCAACTACTTCGCGGCCGCAGTCCTGTTGCCCTACACGCAGTTCCACGGCGCGGCAGAGGATTTCCGCTACGACATCGAACGCCTCTCGGCGTTCTACGCGGTCTCCTACGAGACCATCTGCCACCGACTCTCGACGCTGCAGCGCCCGAACCTCCGTGGCGTACCGTGGTCGTTCGTCCGCGTCGACCGTGCGGGAAACATGTCGAAACGCCAGTCCGCCACAGGATTTCACTTCTCGTCGAGCGGCGGCACATGCCCACTGTGGAATGTCTACGAGACGTTCGCCTACCCCGGAAAGATCATCACGCAAATCGCCGAAATGCCCGACGGCCGTGACTATTTCTGGGTCGCCCGCACGGTGGAGAGGCGGGCCGTGCGATACGGCCAGCCGGGCAAGACGTTCGCGCTCGGACTCGGCTGCGAGCTGCGACACGCTGCTCGAGTCATCTACTCGGACGGACTCGAAATCGGCCCTCAGGCGCGAATCACGCCGATTGGTGCGGGATGTCGTGTGTGCGAACGACAACATTGTGCGCAGCGCGCATTCCCACCACTCGGCTCGAGCCTACGTGTCGACTCCCATCGCAGCAGCGTGTCGCCCTACATGTCGCTCTGACACAGTCGACGCAGTCGCTTTGACGCAGTCACACTTTCTCGACAACTCTTCTTGTCGCACAAGCGGACCCCGGTCCGAGGGTTACAGATCCATCACAGGTCATACGTCGTAGCCATTTGTGGATCAATCGATCAGGATGCGCCCTATGGTGGGCGCGGGAGAGGGGAAGCAGCCGTCGGGGGTGCTTCCCCTCTCCCGGTCTGGAGGCACGACGCCATACGTTCAACACGGCGACATTCACCACGGCGAAACTTTGCTGTCGCCGCCTTCGTGCTGGCGTGTGTTGTCGTCCCGAGTGCACCGGGCATCACTGCCGCGGACCCGCCGAACATGATGGGCATCCCCCAGCAGGTCCCCGATGCCATCGACCACGTGGTACCCGCACCGCCCTTTCCGCATCTGTCGAGAATTCCGTTGCGCGCACAGTCACCCGGATTATCTTGGCGGACACAGGAATTGCGCGAGGCCACGCTCCCTACCCCGACCGGGGATCCCATGTTCGACCGCTGGCCGTCGAACCTCGGTTCCCTTCGCCCCGGCACCGTCATCGCCACGCGCGACGTGACCGCATCGGCCGCGCCGGTGGTCACCGCGCCGATTGCGTCGGCAACGCTCATCAAGTTCCGCAGTACGGACGCAGTCGGCACACCAAGCTTCGGTACCGCGACGCTGATCACCCCTACCGCTTCCGCACCTGTGCGCGGACCCAGGCCGATCCTCGTGAACAACCTTCCCATCGATTCACTCGGGACCGCGTGCAACCCGGGTTACACCCTCGCTCACGGCTTTTCGATCGCAAGTGGCGTGACAGACCTACTGCCTCCGACGACGCAGCTCGCGCTTGCGCACGGGTATGGCGTGCTGATCCCCGACCACCAGGGGCCGCGGATGGCATACGCAGAGCCCGTCGTCGCGGGTCACGTCGTGCTCGACTCCATCCGCGCAGCGTCGAACCTGGAGCCGAAGATGTTTGGACACAGCGCAATTGCGATGAGCGGATACTCCGGCGGCTCGATCGCCACGGCCGGTGCGGCGAAGCTCCTGGCCGGGTACGCGCCTGAACTCGCCCCGCGCGTCGTCGGGGCAGCACTGGGCGGCGTGCCTGCCGACTTCCGGATGCTCGTCGGCAGTATGAACGCCAACCTCGCGACGGGACTGTTCCATGCCGCGACGTTCGGCATCGCCCGTGAGCGGCCCGAGATCCTCACCATGGCCAACAATCCGGCTCAGTGGATTGCGTCGTCGCCGTTGAAGAACGTGTGCGTGATACCCGAGGCCCTCGCGGGCGCGACATTCATGCCGATGCAGCTCATGGCAAACGTCGGTGATCCGTTCCACTCGCCCGTCGCAGAACACGTCTACCGCGTGACACAGATGTCCGACACCCGATCGGTGGTTCCGCTCTACATCTACAACGGCGCCCAGGAGTGGTGGATACCGGCCGCCGGGGCGCGCAGCCTGTTCGTCGAACAGTGTCGACTCGGCGCGAACGCTCAGTACCGTGAGGTGCTCGGCGAGCACCTGACCGCTGCCGTGATCGGCTTTCCGGACGCGATGAGTTGGCTCGACGCGCGACTACGCGGCTCACCTGCACGCGGCGGCTGCCCACGTCGGTGACTGTTCAAGCGCTGATCGGTTCGGGCAGTGACGTGTTGAGGCGGCGATGGGTTCAGTAGACGAGCACGCGCACGTTCTCGGCGACGCACGCGGGTTTCTCGACGCCGTCGATCTGCACCGTGCTGCGCACCACCATGGTGACCCCGGCGGGGCTGTCGTCGATCGAGACGATCTCGGCGTTGGCCCGGATTCGCGATCCGACCTTGACCGGGCTGGGGAAGCGGACCCTGTTCAGTCCGTAGTTGATCACCAGCTTGGGCCCGTTCACGGTGAAGATGTCGCCCGCCAGCAGTGGGAGCAGCGACAGCGTCAGGTAGCCATGCGCGACCGTCGCACCGAACGGCCCGTCATTCGCGCGCTCGGGGTCGACGTGAATCCACTGGTGATCACCGGTCGCATCGGCAAACGCGTCGATGCGCTCCTGGGTGACCTCCAACCAGTCGCCGTACCCCAGATCCTCGCCGATCGCCGCTGTCAGCTCTGAGATGCTGTTGAACGTCCGTGGTGTGATGTCCGTCATGAATTCCGTAGTCTACCGTTGCGATCATGACGACCAGTGAAGGTGACGTGGCAACCGGTCCGCGTGTTGCGCCCGGAACATTGAGCGACCTCGGACTCATCAACTGGGTGTTCGCGAGGGGCGCGGCACGCGTCATCGGGGTGCGCGACGCTCACGTCTTCTCCACTCTGGGGCGCACGCGCGGGCTCTTCCGCGCATGGCTCTACTACTCGAGCAGGCTGATGCCGTTCGGCTCACTCTCGCGGCGCGAGTCCGAGATGGTGATCATCCGCGTCGCGCACCTGCGCGGCAGCGACTACGAACTCGACCACCATCGCCGCCTCGGCAAACGCGCAGGCATCGACGACGCCGAGCTCGCACGGATCATCGCCGGACCCGACGCCGGCTGGGGTGACCGGGAGAAGTGGATGCTGCAGTCCGTCGACGAATTGATCGCCGACAAGGACATCAGCGAGACCACCTGGACGTCGTTGCGTCGTCATCTCGACGAACGCCGGGCCATCGCCTTCGTCTTGCTCGCGCTGCAGTACGACTCGTTGGCCACCACGCTGCACACCTTGCGGGTTCAGCGCGACGAACGCGTGTGAGGTTCCCACGATGACTTCGCTGGCCCAGCGGGCCATGAACAATCCACTGTTCAGCGAAGTCTATGAACGACTGTGGCGACCGGCGTTCACCCGACTGTTCAGTTTCGGCGGGTCCTCGACCGAGGTCGCCGATCGCGCACTGGTTGCGCATCTGGCTCGACCCGGTGAGCGCAGCATCCTCGACGTCGCGTGCGGCCCGGGCAACTACACGCGGCGGCTGTCAGCGGCGCTCACCGGCGACGGCCGTTGCGTCGGCATCGACTTCTCGCCGACGATGCTGGCCAAGGCCGCGGCCACCAACAGCGACGAACGAGTCGCCTACATTCGCGCCGACGCACATTCGATTCCGTTCGGCGACAACACCTTTGATTCCGTCGTGTGCCTGGCAGCGCTGTATCTGATTCCCGACCCGCTGCCGGTGATCGACGAGCTCGTACGGGTCGCCACACCAGGTGGCGAGGTGGCCGTATTCACTTCGGTCGTCACCAACCTGACCGGACTGCCGGGCGTCCGAACCGTCACCGCGCTCACCGGGTATCGGATCTTCGGCCGCGCCGAGATCGTCGATCGCCTGCGGGCGGCCGGAGCGGTCGACGTCGAGCAGACCATCACCGGGCAGGGGCAGTTCATCCTCGCCCGGCTACCGGCCGACGAAGACCGCCCCTGAATGTGTGTTGAATCGAAGGATGTGTGCGCTGCAGCACCCACATCCTTCGATACGACACATATTTAGACGCCCAGCTTCGCGCGCCGTCGACCTCTGACGCTCAGATCGCCTGCGGCGCGCGGGCTTCGGCAGCGCGCACCAGCGGCGCCACTCCCTCCGCGAACCAGTACGCCTCCTCGATGTGCGGCTGACCGGACAGGATGAAATGGTCGACGCCGAGCGCGCGGTACTGACCGATGAGGTCGGCCACCTCGGCGTGGCTGCCCACAAAAGCGGTGCCGGCACCGGGCCGCACCAGTCCGTAACCCGCCCACAAACCGGGGTATACCTCGAGATTCGCGAGGTCGGCGTTCAACGACAGTTGTCGACGCTGACCCTCCGACTCGGACTGCAGAAGCCGTTCTCGCGCAAGGGCAATCACGTTCGGGTCCATGCGGTCGACCAGCTTGCGGGCTTCCGCCCACGCCTCTTCGCGCGTGTCGCGGGTGATCACATGCGCACGGATGCCGAATGAGAGTGTCCGGCCGTACTTCGCGGCCCGGGCACGCACGTCGTCGATCAGTGCGGCTACCTTGTCCGGCGGTTCCCTCCACGTGAGGTACGTGTCGACGTGTGCGGCAGCAACCTCCCGCGCGGCGTCGCTTGCGCCACCGAAGAACACGGCAGGCGCTGGTTGCGGGGGCCGTGCCACGGTGGCCCCGGTGACGTCCAAATACTCGCCGACGAAGTCGTACGGTGTGCCCGACCACGCCCCGCGCACAATCTGTAGGAACTCCGCGGTACGGGCGTACCGTTCCTCCTTGCTGAGGCGATCACCGAAGCGCTCCTGCTCTTCCCTGTCGCCGCCGGTCACGATGTTCAATGCCAATCGCCCACCGGACAGTTCGGCAAACGTCGCGGCCTGCTGGGCGGCCAACGTCGGCGTGATCAATCCCGGCCGGAACGCGACGAGGAACTTCAGCCGAGTGGTCTCCTGAATGAGCGCCGCGGTGGTCACCCACGCATCCAGACACCAGGTTCCGGTCGGGGTGAGCACCGACTCGAATCCCAACTTCTCGGCGGTCTTGGCGACGAGAGTCAGGTACTCGAGATCGGGGGCACGGTGTGCCGACGCGGTGCCGAGGACACCGGACGACTGCAGCGCACCGAACACCTCTCGACCGTCGCCCGACGTCGGCAGAAACCAGTGGAATGACGCACTCATCGGGCAGGCTCCTCAACAGCTGTCGCATTGGTGTCTCGGCTTCCGACGCCGAGGTGGCCGAGCACTCGTTCACGCAGTTCGACGACGCGCTGATCATCCCGATGGCGGGGACGCTCGACGTCGACCGCGACGTCGTACGCGATGGCGCCGTCCTCGAGGACGAGCACTCGGTCGGCAAGCACCACGGCCTCCTCGACGTCGTGAGTGACGAGCAGCGCGGCGAATCCGTGTGTGCTCCACAGCCTTGTGAGCAGTGTGTGCGCTTCGATCCGGGTGAGCGCATCGAGTGCACCGAATGGTTCGTCGAGCAGTAGTACTTCTGGATTGCGCACCAATGCGCGAGCAAGCGACGCACGCTGGGCTTCTCCACCGGAGAGCGTCAGCGGCCAGGCGTCGACGCGATGCGATAGTCCGACCTCGTCGAGCGCCGTCACCGCCCGCGCTGCGGCATTGCCGCCGGAGAGGTTGAGCGACACGTTCTTTCGGACGCTGCGCCACGGCAGCAGCCTCGGCTCCTGGAATGCCACCGCGCGCGATCCGTCGACCTCGAGTCGGCCACCGTGCTGGTCGTCGAGCCCGGCGATGATCCGCAGCAACGTCGACTTGCCCGAGCCCGACCTGCCGACGAGTGCCACGATCTCGCCGCTGTGCAGTGTCAGATCGATGCCGTGCAGCACCTCGACGTTGCCGAAGGAACGTGTGATCCCCTGTGCACGAACAACTGTCTCGCCGCTCATCGACTCACCCTCCATCGGAGCAGCCATGCCTCGAGGCCGCGGACAATCGAATCACTGAACAGACCCAGCAATGCGTAGATCACCAGTCCGAGGACGATGATGTCGTTGCGGAAGTAGGTGCGCGCATTCATGACCAGGTAGCCGAGCCCGGCGTCGGCGTTGATCTGCTCCGCAACGATCAGCGACAGCCACGCGACACCGAGGGACAGACGAAACCCGGTGAGGGCGCTGGGCGTCGCTCCGGGAAGAATCACGGTGCGTGCCAATCCGATTCGCCCGAGACCCACCGAGCGACCCGCCTCGATCAGTTTCGCATCGACGCCGTGGATACCCGACACCAGATTGAGGTACAGCGGGAACAGTACGCCGAGCGCCACCATGTAGACCTTGGGCTCCTCGCCGATACCGAACCACACGACGAACAACGGGATCAGCCCGAGGAACGGCACAGTGCGGAGCATCTGCAGTGGCGGGTCGATGGCCAGATCCGCGATCCGGAAGAAGCCGACGAGCAGACCGAGCGCGACTGCCAACACCACGCCGAGCGCCAGGCCGATGCCGACACGCTGCAGCGAAACACCCAGCGCCGCTTGCAGTTCGCCTGTGCCCCACAGTTCACGCGCCGCCGCCCACACCTGTGTCGGCGGAGACAGCTTGCTGGCCGGAATGACACCGTTGGTCGATAGCACCTGCCAGGCGATCAGCAGGACGAGCGGTGAGATGAGGCGCAGCCACGGACCGACCGACAGGCGCGTGCGCCGTCGGGTCGACGCGCGACGACTGCCTGCGTCGGCGTCACCCCGGATCGCGGTGGCCGAGCCCGCGACTGCCCCCGTCATCAGTTCGTGCCCGCGAGTGCGCCGTTGAACTGGTTGTCGAAGTAGTCGGCGGCCTTGGGCTTGTTGGGGATCACCTTGGCGTTGGCGAACAGGTCGATGAGATGCTGATGCTTGGCGATCTGCTCATCACCGATCGGGACCAGAGAACCGGACGACGTCGAGAACGTCGCTCGTGCAACGGGTTCGGGGAGCTTGGTGAGTTTGCTGTAGATCGGAATCCACTGGTCCTCATGGGTCACCGACCACTTGTTCGCTCGCGCGAGACGGCCGACGAGATCGCTGATCGCCTTCTGCTTCGCCAAGTCGCCGAGCGACGCCGAGGAGGCGAGGTAGTACGCCTGCTGGGTCACCAAGCCTTCGCCGTCGGAGACGACCTTGGCGCCGTGCTGCGAGATCGCCACTTGCGCAAACGGATTCCAGACCGCCCAGGCGTCGACCTGGCCGTTGGTAAAGGCCGAGAGGCCCTCGGTGGGCGTGAGGTAGGTCTGCTGGATGTCACTGGGCTTGAGGCCCGCCTTGTCGAGGAGCGCGAGCACGAGTCCGTTGGAGCTCGATCCCTTGGTGAAAGCGACCTTCTTGCCTTTGAGGTCGGCGATCGACGTCACCGACGAGCCGCTCGGAGCCAACAGGAAGTCGCCGGGCTTCTCGCGTGACTGGACCGCCACGATCTTCAGGGGCGCACCGCTGGCCTGCGCGAAAACCGGTGGCACATCGCCGGTTCCACCGATGTCGACCTTGCCGGCCGCTGCGGCTTCGAGCAGTGGCGGACCCGACTCGAACGAAGCCCAGTCGATGTCGTAGGGCAGGTCTTTCAGCTCACCGGATGCTTCGAGGAGCGACTGGGTCTGCTTGACCTGATCGCCGACGGTGAGGGTGATGCGTTGCGCCGATGCCGACTGGCCGCCGCTACCCGAATCATCGGACGAGCATGCGCTCACAGACAGCGACAGCGCAGCCACGAGCCCGACGGCCAATGCGCCCCAACGTTTCCTCGACACGGTACTTCCTTTCCAGACCACCCCCGCGGGTGTCGATGTTGGGAAGAATTGTCGGCGCCGACGTGGCGATCACACCAATCGCCGCCACCGCCGCACTCCGCTGGCGAACGTATCGGCCCAGCTCAACTGCGCCGCAAATACTTCCACTCACCGGGACTGAAATGCACGCGTCGATCAGCGCAGCTCGACGCCGATCACAGCTCCCGATAGTCGCGGACCGACATTCGGTGCCCCCGACGCGGCGCCCAGGTGCCGTGGAGTTCGGCCATGCGCACGATTCGATAGCGTTGGCCCGCATAGGGTTCCAGCAGCTCCAGCATCCCGGCGTCGTCGACCTTCTCCCCGATCAGCGTATGGCCGATGAGAGCCGGGATGTGGTAGTCGCCGACCGGGACGACGTCGGTGTCGCCGACGGCTCGCGCTCGGGTTTCCGCGACAGTCCACGGGCCGACTCCGCGGAGCACCTCCAGCTTGTCGTGGTGACGTTCGACGTCCAGTGCCGTCGCACCTCTGATGGTGCGCATCCGCACGGGCTCTGCACCACTGCGATGCCACTCCCACACCGGAATCCGCGCCCAGTCGGCCCGCGGGGGTGGCACGCGCATGTCGCGCGGAACCGGTCCCGGAGCGGGTTCGCCGAACCGCCTGAGTATGTGCCGCCACGCCCGCCACGCCTCGGTCCCGACGACCTTCTGCTCGAGGATCGCCGGCGCTAGCGCCTCCCACACGCGGCCGCTGCTGCCGATACGCAATCCGGTCGACGCCGCGACCAATCGAGCGACGGCAGCGTCTTTCGGCACCAGTGCGGCCGGGTCGTCTGAGGCGCCGAGCATGTCCGGCATCTGCTCGAGTAGCCACGCGGCGCCGGGACCCCAGGCACGCCCGCGGATCGTCGAACCGTCGGTGGCGACGGCCAGCGTGCCCGGTCCGTCCGGAGTGTGTACCGCGCGCCAGATGGAACCGTCGGCTCCGTATCGGAAAGCCGGGTCGCCGCTGCCACGCCGGTGCAGCCCGAGCGTCGCGCGGATGTCGACCGGCTCCAGCGGTGTCCACGAACGTGTGGCCTCACCCCTGCTCATCACCTTCTCCTCGCCTACGCCTCCTCGACTGTAGTCGTCGTGTCCGACATCGCTCGGGTAGCACACTGCTCGCATCGGGGGCGTGCGACCCGATTCGGATGGGACGTAAGCCTCACGATCGACGTCGCTGACCAGCGCACACTCGGATCATGAGGTACTCGGAACCCATCACAGTCGGCATCGACGGTTCGTCGAACGCATTGGCAGCGGCGCGCTGGGCAGCGCACACAGCATCTATCCATCAGACGACCCTCGACATCGTGTTCGCAGTCGAGGCGGCATCACCCCCACTGATCGAATACGCCGTACCCGAGACATTCTTCGACGCTGCACGTCTGGGCGCCAAGGCCGCGCTCAATGCTGCGACGGAGGTCGCCCTCGAAGAGGACCCCGATCTCGCGCCGCGCACACACATCGTCACCGGTTCGCCGCGTGGCGAGTTGCTCGCGCGCTCGCGGGCGTCGTCGATCATCGCTGTCGGCGCGTCCGGAACCGGCCGTCTCACAGCGGCTTTCATCGGGTCCACCGCATCGGCGCTGACATCGCACTCGGTATGCCCCCTCGCGGTGATCCGCGAGAACAACGACGACGTCGGACCCAACGGTCGGGTCACCGTCGGCGTCGACGGTTCTCCCGAGTCACTGGAGGCACTCGATTGGGCAGCGCACGAGGCCACCGATCGAGCTGCTGAACTTGTCGTACTCTCGGCTTGGGACGCAACGGGTTTCGACCACACGCGCCAAGCGTTCACCACAGCGGCACACCAGATCGAGGGCACACTCGCCGTACCTGTCGAAGCGATCAAACGACGCCTACCCCGCTTGCGCGTGACCACGCAGATCGTCGACGACGCTCCGGTTGCCGCACTCACGAAGGCGTCGGCCGACTCGGACGTCGTCGTCGTCGGCAGTCGGGGGCGCGGCGGATTCACCGGGCTTCTACTGGGGTCGACGAGCCAACGGGTTCTGCATTCGGCCCAGTGCCCGCTGATCATCGTGCCGTGATCTCAGTGCCGTGATTCCCCTACTCTGAAGCCTCGTCGCCGAATACACGCGAGCCGGGACCGACATCGTCGTCGGTCCCGGCTCGCGTGTATTCCGTTGTGCTGCAGACTCTTCTACAGGTTGATCATGTGCCCGATCGCGCCGTGGCTACACGACGCAACGCGCGGCTCACAGGTTGATCATGTGCCCGATCGCGCCGTGGAACGTTTCTTGCATTGCTTCGCTCATGGTCGGGTGGGTGTGGACGTTACGGGCCAGTTCCTTGGCCGTCAGGTCCCACTTCTGCGCGAGCGTGAGTTCGGGCAGCATCTCGGAGACGTTGTCGCCCACGAGGTGTGCGCCGAGAAGCTCGTCGGTGTCGGCGTTGGTGAGGAGCTTGACGAAGCCCGCGGTCTCGCCCATGCCGCGCGCGACGTTCTGCCAGCCGCAGGTCGCCTCGTTCGGACTGACCGAGCAGCAGGCCAAGGACGCCGGTTTCAACGTCAAGGCCACCACGTTCCCTTTCAGCGCGAACGGCAAGGCGCGCGGCATGGGCGAGACCGCGGGCTTCGTCAAGCTCCTCACCAACGCCGACACCGACGAGCTTCTCGGCGCACA
>NZ_LZMI01000010.1:0-18822 GCF_001665475.1 Gordonia sp. 852002-51296_SCH5728562-b
CGCCGCGGAGCGCGCCGCACTTGCAGGCCCTCTTCTTTCCACAACCGATGCACTTTCTTCTTGTTGATCTCGATACCGTCGTCGAAGCGCAGGTGCGCCCACGCGCGCCGGAACCCGTGCCGGGGGTTCTTGCGGGCATACGTGCGTAGCTGCTCGCGCAGTGCGGCGTCGGGGTCGGCCGGGGTGTGCGCTTGCGGCAGCCGTCGATAGGCGGAACGGGAAAGCCCAACTACCCTGCACGCCATACGTTCTGACATGTTCTTGACGTCTTTGAGCATGTCGATGGCGGCGCGTTTGGCGGTCGGGCTCAGAATTTTCCCTTGGCGATCTCCCGCAGCGCGTCTTTCTCGAGTTCGGCATCGGCGAGCAACCGCTTGAGTCGGCTGTTCTGCTCGCGCAGCTCTTTGAGTTCCTTCGCGGCGTCACCGTCCATGCCGCCGTACTGGCGGCGCCAGTTGTACAAGGTGGCCGCCGACACCTCGAGATCGGCGGCGATCTCCTCGCCGGTCTTGCCTTCGGCGGCCAACTCGTCGGCCCGGCGCAATTTGCGCACGATGTCCTCCGCCGAGTGACGCTTGCGTCCTGCCATGATCCTCATCGTCCCTTCTCCGCCCTCATCAGGGCAATCGGGACTCTAAAACAACCCGGACCGGTTCACGGGGGACACGCCACACCCGCGAGATACCCGACGACTCCGATCCGCGATCCGCCGAGTGCCGCCGCGGCCGGCACGACGTAGGAGACGTTCAAGAACGTCATCACCGCGACTGCACCGGCGGGCGAACCGAAGGCCGCCCACAACGACTTTCGATAGCCGACACGGACCTGCGACCAACCGTCGTACATCCGGCAACTCACCACCGCGCTGCCCTCACCGACGACGCCGCACCCGCCCGACGCCTTGACTGCGCGAAGCAACCCGATGTCTTCGAGGACGTCGGCGCGGACGGCCCGATGACCGCCCGCACGTTCGTACGCGTCCCGGTCGACGGCGAGGAACTGGCCGTTCGCTGCCGACAGGCTCGGTCGCGGCGATCGTTCTGCGAGGCCAAGCGGCAGAGTGCTCATCCACGACCATTGCAGCAGCGGTTGCACCAATCGCTCTGCGGCACCGCTGGTTTCTTGTAGGGGATAGGGGCAGAACAGATCGAGGTGCGCGGCGCGCATCGTCGCCACGGTCGCGACGAGTGCGTCGGCGGCCAGGCGCACGTCCGCGTCGACGAAGACGAGGACTGCCCGGTCGCCAGCCGTGCCGTCAGCCGCGAACGCAGCCAATTGGGCACAGGCCCACGGCTTTCCGAGCCATCCGTCGGGGCGCGGTTCGCCCCGCAGTACGACGAGGCCGTCGTCGTCTGCGCTCAACTGGGCGAGCAGATCCGGTGTCGCATCGGTCGATTCGTCGTCGAGTACGACGATGTGCGTCGGACCTGGCCAACGTGCGGCGGCTTGCTGCAGGGAACGCACGCAGTCCGTCACGTCGGCGGCCTCGTCGCGGACGGGGAGTAACACCCACAGCGGCTCGGGCTCGCACGGCAGAGTGGCGTCGGGAACGCGGATACGGCGCGCGTTGTCGACGGTCAGGGCCAGGCCGCCCAGGGCGCTGACCGAACCGACGCGGATCAGGTTGCGCCACAGTCGATGTGTGAACCGATCGTCAGGCCGTCGGGACACGGTGACCCCCCGACCGTCGCGCAGTACGGATCTCCCGGACCACCGAGACCGCCAGCGGCACCGCGATCACGCCCATCACCAGCGCCCCGGTCAATGCCACCGGCGCTCGACCGAAGAACACGGCGTGGGCGAGCACCGACGAGAAATAGGTCCACAGGTATGCGGCGACCGGCACGGCATCGGTGTGCAGCGTGGAGACGCTATCGGAGCGCCCGATGGTGACCTCGAGCACAATCATCATCAACACCGACACGAGCAGCCACCCGCCGAAGTTGGTCAGCGGAATGCCCTCAACACCAGGCAGATTCGGCGTGGTGTGCAACCAATACCAGTGCCCGGCGTCGACCATCTGTGGGTCGAGGAAGACGTCCCACGCGGTCAGCGCCCACGCGCCGACGACCACGGTGGCGACGCGTCCGTGCCTGCCGACGAGTCGTCGTGCGACATTCCACGCGGGCCACGCCATCATGATCCAGGCCAGCGGAACCAGGATCGGTACGCCCGCGATTTCCAGGCCGAGGGTTCCGGTGTAGTCGTACTCGCCGAACGGAAATCCGGTGTGTACGCCGATCGCCTCCGCGAGCAGTCCGCCACCGCCCGCGACAACGAGCAGTACCGCCGCAGCACCCACGCCCCGAGTGGTCGCGGCGTCGACGAGCATGGCCGAGGCGAACAGGAGCACCGTCGCGGTGGTCAGCGCGGGGGTGCCGCCGGAGGTCAGCGGAAAGCAGATCTGCACAAGGATGGTCGCCCCCAGGAGCAGCCACGCCAGTCGGGATGTCACGGGCGGACTCCTGAAAAGTTGCCACCCGCGTAGCTGCCCTCGACGTCGAGCACGGCCAGGCGCGCGAAGAGGTCTTCCGCGTACCAGCGCTGCGGTCGGGTCTCGCGGATCGCATTCGCGTGGGCGGGAGATCGATAGGCGAAGTCGGTGAGGGCAGCGGCGTTGTCCCACAGCGAGAAGGTGCCCTGCAATCCGATGGGCGACTCTCCGATTCCCACGGCGAGGCGCAGTCCATCGCAACCGGTGAGGTCGGCGACGACCGGCGGAACCGCGCGCCAGAACGAGAGTGCACGGGTCGGTCGAAGTCGTGCGCGGGTGATCGCGGCGACCGGACCCTCCCACTCGCGTTTACGCGACGGATCGTCGATGAGGAACGGTTCTCGACGCGACCACTGGCCCTTGGTTGCGAGGGGTGTCATGCGGACCCTCAACTCGGTCGTGCTCACCTCCGACCAGCCACGGATCGCCGTCGACGCCGCCCCCGCATCTGCCGCATGACTGTCATCCCAGACCGTGAGCAGTGCCCAGTGATGTGGATCGGCGTCGCGCATGGTGAAAGTCTCCCCCGAACCGGTCCCGAGAAGCTTGGCGAACCGCAGACCGGGTATGCGCCGCAGTTGCAGCCGGCTTATCGCCACCCGGCTTACCGCTCGACCTACCTGTGGGGTCTCCCAAATTCGCAGCTCGACGGCCTGTCCGCTCACCGCGCGCCCTCGCCTGGCTGGAAACTCACACACGTTCTTCGGAGTGGCTCACGGTCGGGATGGGTGAGACGAACAGTGATCACGACACGAAGAAAAGGTAGGCTACCCTCACAAATAGGCGGCGATGCGTAGACGGAAGGTCGAGAAATGGTCGAATCACCCACGAAGAATAAGTCGCGTGGCTGGCAGGGCGCGGTCCTCAAGCTCATGGGAGCCGACGACTACGAACTGACGGTGACCGGTTCGCGGCAGATCACCGATCACTATGTCCGCGTCGATTTCACGGGCGGTGGACTGCTCAAGGACCGGCCGGTGCACCCGACCATGTGGATTCGTATGTGGTTCGTGAACAAGCACGGCAAGATCCACCAGCGCGGTTACACCCTCGTCGATCCCGACCCGACAACCGATACCTTCTCGATCGAGTTCGCGATCCACGACGGCGCCGCGCCGCGCTGGGCGCTCTCGGCACAGCCGGGAGACGTGATCAGCGCGACGTTCATGGGATCGAAGTTCGCGCTTCCCGAACCCGCGCCAAAGGGGTGGCTCGTCGCGGGCGATCCCGCGGCGCTGCCCGCGATCAACTCATTGCTGGAAGCCCTGACGGCGTCCACACCGACTGTCCCCGCGACCATCTGGTTCGAGGTCTCCCACGACGACGACAGGGAACTGCCGATCGCCGTGCGCGAGCACGACACCCTGAACTACGTCGAACGTGGGTCGGACGGCAATGCGATCGTCGAGCAGGTGCGTGCCGCGGCATTCGACGCGTCGGACCACTTCGCGTGGGTGGCGCTGGACATGACCGCGACCCGCGCAATCGCAGGCGTGTTCAAGAGCGACTACAAACTCGACAAGAAGTCAGTCAAAGCCCAGGCGTACTGGCGCACCGGTATCGATCCGTCCTGACCGATCCGGGCGCCGGGAGCGCACCGCTTATCCGTTGCGGAACCAACCGTTGTTGTAGATGTTCCAGATCGCCTGCTGCCAGTAGCCCCACGCGTGGGTTCCGGTGATCGGGAAGTCGGTGCGCAGGTTCACGCCGAATGCCGGCGCTGCGAGCGCGAAGGTGCGGCTCTGCTCACCGGCGACCGCCTCGATTGCCGTCGAGTTGAATCCGGTGATGTAGAAGTCGGTGTTGTTGGCGCCGGGAGGCTGATGGTCGCCCCACACGCCGGTTCCCGCGTACATCCACAGGTGCAGGCCGTTCATCGACGGCAGATTCTCCGTCGGCGAATGCTGGAAGGCCTCCGCGTTGGGGAACCAGCCCCACATGTCGTTGAGGTTGTAGTGGCCCGCATCCCAGGCCGCTGCGCGCAGCATGGTCTGCATGCCGGTCGCGACGAGGTTCATGAAGCCCGACATCGAGACCACGCGCTGGTAGAGATCGCGCCGTTCATTGCCGATGATCACAGCCTGGCTCGCCGACATCGAGAGGCCGACGAGCGTGCGGTTACGGAAACCGTGGCTGTCGAGGAACCGCGGAAGGCTGCCCTTGAGCACGCTCTCCCAGCGATACGGATTGCGCTGGCCGGCGCTGGCTGATGCCCGCTGCCAATCGGCGTAGAACGACGACTGGCCACCGATCGGCATGACCACGTTGTAACCACGCTGAGCCAGGTAGGCGACGTTGGTCTCCCGCTCCCAGCCGTTGAAATCGTTGGTGGCGCGCAGGCCGTCGAGGAAGATGATCGTCGGCGCATTCCGCGGGTTGGTGGTCTGCGACGGCCATGCGCGGACCGAGACCGGGTGGTCCATGCCGTAGTTGTAGATCTGCTCGTTGATGAAGCCCTTGATCTGCTTGGCGGGCGGACCCCACGCACGTGCGCTGCCTGCGCCAGAGATCAAGCCGACCACGAGGGCCAGCGCCACCATCAAGACTGCACCGGGCAAAACCCGACGACGTGTGTGGGACACGAGCAATCACTTCCACTAGAAGAACGTGAATTCGAGAGTCATCCGATCGTCCGATCGGTGACAGTCGATTCAGGAATCGCGATTGAGCCTACAGCGTGTCGTTATCAATTGGTAATACGAGTTTGGCTGATATTCAGGCCCGACCACCAGGCATACCCCGCCAATCCGACAAATCTGTCGTGATTGTTCCGTGATCATCACTTGTCGTTTCCCCAGCGTGTGTCGGGTCGACGCGTAGCGTTGGAATCGAGTCTGGGTAGCTGCACCACAAGCAATTTTCTTACGAAAGCTGGAGGTATGCGCTGTGACAACGATAGCGATAGTCGGAGGCGGACTTGCGGGGGCGAAGGCCGCCGAGGCGCTGCGTGAACAAGACTTCGACGGTGATGTCGTGATCTTCGGCGTCGAGAACGAGCTGCCGTACGAACGACCGCCGTTGTCGAAGGAATTCATGCAGGGCAGCAAGGACCTGCCGGAGTTCACCGTCCACGACACCGATTGGTACCTCGACCAGCGCGTCGAGTTTCGACCGGGAACCCGCATCGAGAAGGTCGACGCCGCGGCCAAGACCGTGTCGCTCCCCGACGGCACGACGCTGACCTACGACAAGTTGCTGCTGGCCACTGGCTCGTCGTCGCGGGTCATCGACCTGCCGGGTGCCGACTCCTCGGGTGTCCACTACCTGCGGACCATCGACGATGCCCGCGCGATCCGCGAGACGCTCACCGAGGGATCGCGCCTGGCGATCGTCGGAGCGGGCTGGATCGGCATGGAGGTCGCGGCGTCCGCGCGTGAGCGCGGGGTCGAGGTGGCGATCGCAGAGGCATCGAAGCTCCCGCTGCTGCGTGCGCTGGGTCCGGAAGTCGCCCAGATCTTCGCCGACCTGCACCGCGAGCACGGCGTCGACCTCCGGACCGAGGTGAAGGTCGCCGAGATCACCACCGAGAACGGTGTGGCGACGGGCCTGCGCCTGGCCGACGGCGACACCATCGCTGCCGACACGGTGTTGATCGCCGCGGGAGCTGTTCCCAACCTCGACGTCGCGGAGTCGGCGGGACTCGACGTCGACGGTGGCGGCGTGCTCGTCAACGCGGGCCTGCGCAGTAGCGACCCCGACATCTACGTCGTCGGCGACATCGCGAACGCCGAGCATCCGATCCTCGAACGTCGGGTGCGCGTCGAACACTGGGCGAATGCCCTGAACCAACCGGCAGTCGCAGTCACCAACATGCTCGGTGGCAGCGCCGAGTACGAGAACCTGCCGTACTTCTTCACCGACCAGTACGACCTCGGCATGGAATACAGCGGACTGGCCGACGGCTACGAGAAGGTCGTCTTTCGCGGTGATGTGCCGGGACGTGAGTTCGTCGTCTTCTGGCTCGACGGCGACAACACCGTCCTCGCAGGCATGCAGGTCAACATCTGGGATCAGCTCGACGGCATCAAGCAACTGATACTCGGCGGAGACCCCGTCGACCCGGACGCTCTTGCCGATTCGTCTGTGGCACTTGCAGACTTGTAAGTCGTGCACGCGCCGACAACTCCGCTGACCTTCGACGTCGCGCTCACGTCGTGGCGTCTCGACACCGTCACGACGGTGATCGTGGCAGCCGTCCTGGCTGTCTACTGGGCGGGTTGGCGGCGGAGTTCGACGGTGTCGCGCGGGTCCGCGTGCGTGTTCACCGGCATCGGCATCGGAGTCTGGCTGCTCGCGGGCATCAGCGTGGTCGGCGTCTACTCCGACACCCTGTTCTGGATCCGTGCACTGCAGTTCGTGCTGCTACTGCTGGTTGCGCCGTTCGGTCTGGCGCTGGGCCGACCCGTGACGGTGCTGCGCGAAGCACTCGGCTCGCGCGGCCGTGCACGACTCGACGCCGCGATGAACAGCCGGGCCGCACGCGTGCTGCTCGGGCCGATCCCGACGTCGGCGCTGATACTCAGCGTGCCCTGGCTGATCTACTTCACCGGGTGGTACGAGCTGGTGCTGCGCGACGAGTCGGTCGACGTCGCGACACGACTACTACTGGTGGCGATCGGCGTCGGATACTTCTATGCGCGCCTGCAGGTCGATCCCGTTCCGCGCAGGTATCCGCAAGCATTGTCGCTGGGCATCACGACGGTCGAGAGCATCGCCGACGGCCTGCTCGGGATCGCGCTGTGGCAGGGGTCGCTGGTGGCGGTCGACTACTACACGGCATTGCACAGAACCTGGGGTCCGAGTCTGCGTATGGATCAGACGATCGGTGCGGGCATTCTCTGGATACTCGGCGACGTCGTCGGATTGCCGTTCCTCATGGTGCTGTTCCGACGGTTCCATACCGACGAACGCGAGACGGAAAAGCAGGTCGACGCCGCGCTGGAGTCGAGTGACGAGGCGGCCGTCCCCGACGCCGACGATGCCACGAGCGGATTGTGGTGGGAGTCGGATCCCAACTCGCGGGACCGATATCGTTAGGCGATGCGGACAACCGTCGACCTCGATTACGCGACCGCGATCACCCTCGGGGCGTCGGGCCTGGTGTTTCTTCTTGCCCTGATTCTCGGGGTCTGGAAATACGAGCAGATGCGCAGCTCGCCCGACCACCTGGCGCATCCGTACGTCGACATCGCTCACCGGTCGGCGCTGCTCTATGCATTCGCGACCGCTCTTGTCGCAGTCTTCGTCTATCTCAGCGCGTGGCCGACGTGGCTGAATCTCGCCGCGGCGATGGTGATGGTGGTGTTCTTCGTCGGCGCTATCGGCAGCTACATCCTGCACGGAATGCTGCGCGACACCACCAATCAGTTCGCCCGCGAAGATCCGGTGCTGCGGGTGTCGATGATCGCGCTGATGGTCGGCGAGATCGGCGGCTTTCTCGTGCTGTTCGCCGGTTTCGTCGCCGGGCGGTTCTAGGAGTTCAGGACTCCTGCGGGTTGCCGCCCTGTGCGGCGTCGGCTGCGGCGATCTCTGCGCGCACCTGATCCATGTCGAGGTCGTTCACCGCGGTGATGAGCTGCTCGAGCTGTGCAGGCGGGAGTGCACCCGGCTGATTGAAGACCAGCACGCCGTCGCGGAAAGCCATGAGCGTCGGGATCGACTGGATGCCGAAGCCCGCTGCAAGCTGCTGCTCGGCCTCGGTGTCGACCTTGCCGAACACGATGTCGGGGTGAGTCTCCGACGCCTTCTCGAAGGTCGGGGCGAACTGTCGGCACGGACCGCACCATTCCGCCCAGAAATCGACCAGCACGGTGCCGCCAGCCGAAATGGTGTCCTCGAAGTTGCCAAGCGTGATCTCTTGTGTGCTCATGAGTCCACGGTACGCAGAAAGGGAATACGCGTCAGGGCGCGACGTCGAGCCAGTCGGTGAACCCGCTCGGGTCGTGCCTGCCGAGGCAGAAGTGCTCGAACATGCCCCAGCCCTCCCGCGTCGTACCGTCGGCTTCGCGGCACCGCGCACGCGCGACGTGATCGGTGGCGCCGAATGCGATTCGCCCGGCGACCGCGGGGTCGGTCATGTCGTAGGTGACGCGTTCGGTGAATCCCTCGCCGCGCCACATGCCGTGCTGCCAGTCCGGGTCGCCGCCGTAGCCGCCGCCGACGTGCAGCGGTGCGGCAAGCAGCGAGTCGACCTCCAAGGTGACCGGCGAACCGTCTGCGGCGGTTGCCGCGATGGTTGCGCCCGTGACCTCGCGGGTCCCGGAACGGTAGTGGATGTCGAATCGCGGCCAGCCGAGTTGTTCGACGCGGCCGTCCTTCCAGACCCGTGAGCAGTCGTTGAGCGTGCGGATGCCGTCGGGTGACTCCTGGACGATCAGCACGAGCTCGAAGTCGTCGAACGCGATGGGGACGTAGGTCCACCACATGCCGTCGAACGGCGGATCGGCGGGACGTCCGGCGGGTTCGGCTTCTCCGACGGGTCGGATGCCCCAGGAGCGGTCGCGGCTACCGATCCACCTCGACGGTTCGACGGCGATCTCGGTGTCGTCGACGCGGATCCACCCCGACCACGACCCGAGTTGGGCGAAACGCTGCGCGTCCAACGTGATGCGGTTGCCGCTGCGCATCACATGCGGCAGTTCTTGCACGACGTCGAACAGTCCGTTCCACGTCAGGTCGAAGGAGATCCCTTCGGTGGGTTCGAGGGTGAGGCGGATCGTGTGGAGGGGGTCGATCACCTCGATGCGGTAGCCGCCGACGTGCTGGTCGAGGCGATTCTGATCGATCGCGTCGGACAGGTGGACCGCGGTCTGTTCGTCGCCGCGTCGGATCACGACGAACGCATCCTTGACCCCGAGGTTGGGGTAGTAGCCCAGGCCGGTCACGAGGAAGATGTCGCCGGTGCGGTCGTGGGCGTTGAAGTAGCACCGGTCGTAGAAGTTGCGGTCAGAGCTGCCCGGCCATGCAATCGGTTGGGGCAGTTGATGAACCGGATACTCGTCGAGTGGTCCCAGCATCAGATCTCCTCGTCGAGTAGTCGCTGCAGTAGTGGGCGGTGGTAGAACAGCTCGGCGTCGACGTCGGATGGTGGCGCCATCTCGCCGAAGTGGATGCGCCGTGACGCGGTGCGCATGAAGATCACTCCCCACATCACCGCCGAGTACAGGTAGAACCAGTGCAGGTCGCCGAGCTCGATGCCGGTGAGGTCGCGGTAGGTGGCGCGGACGTCGTCTTCGCGAAGTACATCGGGCAGTCCGGGCATGCTGGCGAGGCCGACGAGTTCTTGAAAGACGTTGTGGGCGAATATCAACCACGCGACGTCGAGTTCACGTGGGCCAAGGGTTGCCATTTCCCAATCGAGGACGGCAGCGGGTGTGAAGTCCTGATAGATCACGTTGCCGATGCGCGCGTCGCCCCAGTTGAAGACAGTCTCACCGGAGGCGACGTCTGTGGGGAAATGGGTGTCGAGCCAGACCATTGCGCGGTCGAGGAGCGGGGAGCGTCCGAGATCGTCTGCTGCGAAGTCGTAGAAGCGCTGCAACTCGTCGAGGCGTCGACGTAAGGGGGTCGACGACGCCTCGCCGCCCTGGTCCAGGAACCCAAAGGTGCTCTGCGCGTTGGGAATTGAATGCAGTGCCGCGATGACACCGATCGTCGCGTCCTGCAGGGATCTGCGCTTGTCGGCGGGGGCATCGAAGAACCAGTTGTCGCCGAAGGTGTAGGGCATCACGTCGGGAGGTACGAGGCCGTCGACGCGGTCCATAAGGAAGAAGGGTGAGCCGAGTAGGTCGCCGCTTGGTTCGAGCCAACGCGTTGTGGGGATGGGCAGGTCGGTCAGTTGTGCTGCGAGGCGCATCGCCTCGAATTGGTGGTCGAGGTGGTACTCCGCGAACACAGGGATGTCGGCGGGCCGTGGCTGCATCCGCATCACCCACTGTTGTTCTCGCGCAACGCCATTCTCGGTCCAATGGCCGGTGAGCATCACGGTTTCCGACGACATGCCGTTGGCTTCGATACCCGCGTCGACGGTCACGCTCGGGTTGGCGCCCGGCGGTAGCAGCTCGCTGAGCCATTGCGCCAGCAATGTCGGGATCGTTGCGGTATTCCGTTCCGATCGCTGCAGATGGTCGAGTTCCTCGAGAGTGGGCCTGGTGCTCATGGCGAGTCCTTTCGCCGGATTACGCTACGCTGAGTAGCGTTATGACACCAGATACGACGACGGATGGCAAGGTTTTCGGAAAAGGTCGTCCCCGCGACGGCGCGATCGACGTGGCAGTACTTGCTGCGGCACGAGAACTGTTGGTGGAGCAGGGATATGCGCGGCTGACCGTGTCGGCGGTCGCTGCGCGGGCCGGTACCACAAAGACGGCGATCTACCGACGGTGGTCGGGCAAACAGGATCTGGTGCACGACGCGACCTTCTCCGGCATGACGGTCTTGTCGGCGTCGACAGGCCATGTCGCCGATGATCTCGAGGTGATGGTCAACCGTGCGCGCGAGGTGTTCAACTCGCCGGTGACACGTGCTGCGCTGCCCGGATTGGTGACCGACATGGCGGCCGATCCCGAACTCCATCGTCGTGTGATCGAGGGGTTCGCGAGTGTGTTCGCAGCGTTTCGGGATCGGCTGGTGGCCGCGGTCGACACGGGCGAGGTACGTGCAGGCACAGATCCCGACCGCGTCGTCGAGATAATGGGAGGCGCAGCGATGTTGCGTGCGTTGCTGTTACCGACCGTGGAGCTGGACAAAGACTGGGGCGCAGGCATTCTCGCGGTTATCGAACACGGCGCTCTCGCAGACTGACTGCCGGTACCCGGATCTCACTGCTTCGTGAGATCCGGTGCGGGGTCGTCGTCTTCGCTGCGCTTTGCGAGAATCTCGGTCACCTTGTACATACCGAGGACGACGATGACGAAGGCGATCACGCCGACGATCTGCGAGCCGTTGGCCCAGCCGTCGCCGACAACCGCAAGCACACCGTCGTCGCCCGTCGACGCGACGATGGCTGCATAGACCACGTTCCAGAGTGCTTCACCGACGATGAGTCCCGTCGCGACGAGCACTCCGATCCGCTTCTTCTGTGCGACGTCACCGCCCACGCGCTCGCACCACTTGTTGTAGATGTGGCCGAGAATGGCGCCCACTGTGATCATCAACGTCACAGACATCGGTAGGTACATGCCCATGCCGACAGCGAGAGGCGGCAGCGCGACCTTCTTGTTCACCCGGCCACTGAATTCGTCGATGATGATGACGACGGCGCCGATTGCCGCGCCGATCCCCAGCATGCTCCAGTTCAGGTCGTCACCGAACACGCCCTTGGCCAGTTCGGAGATCAGACTTGCCTGCGGGGCGGGCAATGCGTCGGCTCCGGCCCCCGGCGCGCCGGCGAACCCGAAGGCGGTGTTCATGACGCCGAGGATCGGCGGGATGACCAGCGAACCGAAGCACACGCCGATGATCAATGCCACCTGCTGTTTCCACGGTGTCGCCCCGACGAGCTGACCGGTCTTGAGGTCTTGGAGGTTGTCGTTGGAGATCGTCGCGACGCCGAACACGATGGCGGTAGCGAACAGCGTGAAAGCGACGAGGACAGTCGACTGTTGCGGGTCGGCCGCGCCGTAGACGAACTTGATGAGCAGTGCGGCGATGATCACGGCGAGAATGCCGACACCGGAGATCGGAGAGTTCGACGACCCGATGAGACCGGCCATGTAGCCGCACACCGCGGCGATCACCATGCCGATGATGAAGATGAAAAGAACTGTGGCGGCGATGATTCCGCCCGCACTTCCGGACAGTGCGGTTCCGTGGACGAAGTCCCAGAGCAGCAGCCCGATCGGCAGCAGCATCACGACGATGGTGCCGCCCACGATGGGGAACGGGATGTCACGCTCGGTGATGTCGACGGTGACGCCTTCGCGGCGTGCGCGTGCCGACGCCATTGCGTCGACGATGCCCTTCACGATGGGTGCGATCAGCTTGAGCAGGGTCCAGATGGCGGCGATGGCGATGGCGCCTGCGCCCACGAAACGGACGTCGTCTTTGAACACGGTGCTGACGACGTCGGCGACGTCGGAGTTCGCGGCGAACTGCCCCGCGGACTTGATCGGGAGGATGACCCCGTACGAGATGATCACCCCGACGAACATGGCGATGCCCACGCTCAAGCCCACGAGATGTCCGATACCGATCAGCGAGAGTTGCAGTCCCGCACCGATCATGGTGCCCCCGGAGCCGACCCGGAAGGCGGTCGAGACGTCGGTGCTGATCAGTTTGAGATTGCCGAGGAGTGCGAAGATCGCCGACGTGGTGCCGCCGATGGTGATGGCGCGCAGCCCGATTCGATTGCGTCTGCCCCCTTCGTCGGTGTTGCCGACCTTGAGTACTTCCGCAGCGGCAACACCCTCGGGATAGGGCAGGTCGGATCCCGTGACCAGTGCGCGACGCAGCGGGATGGAGTACATGACGCCGAGGATGCCGCCGACCAGACACACGGCGACGGTGATCCAATACGGGAAGCCGGTCCAGTACCCCACCATCACCAGGCCGGGGATCACGAAGATGATCGCCGAGAGCGTTCCCGCGGCTGAGGCAATGGTCTGGACGATGTTGTTCTCGACGATCGAGTGGTTGGCGAAGCTGCGCAATACCGCCATCGAGATGACGGCTGCCGGAATGGCCGTCGCGAAGGTGAGGCCGACCTTGAGGCCGAGGTAGACGTTGGCAGCGGTGAACACCAGGGTGATCACGCCGCCCAGGATCACTCCGCGGATGGTGAGTTCGCGAAGACCTGCCGGGCGGTCGGGAGCTGTCACTGACATTGAGTTCCTCGCTTCCGAGGGCACCCCCGTGCCCGTCGCCTTGATGGATCTCGTCAACTCTAGAGCCGACGACACAAGCGTGTGTGTTGTTGCACCCGCGCGGCGGGCTGTGGCGAGGGGTGTGATCGTGACGAGAACGTGTGTCTGGGCGCAATACGGCGTCGACGCTTTCGGATTTCACTCAGGCATCACCGTGGGGTGGTAGGGCTGATAGCGGGGAGACAGGAACCGTCGGGGGCCGATCGACCGAAAGGCAGTGCGTATGTACTACAGCAGCGGCAACTACGAGGCGTTCGCGCGACCACGGAAACCCAAGGGAGTCGACGACAAGACGGCGTGGTTTGTGGGTGCGGGACTTGCCTCGCTGTCCGGGGCGGCATTCCTCATCCGCGACGGCCAGATGAAGGGTGACAAGATCACGGTGTTCGAGCGTCTGAAGCTGCCCGGTGGCGCGCTCGACGGCATCAAGGAACCCAAGAAGGGCTTCGTGATTCGCGGTGGCCGCGAGATGGAGAACCACTTCGAGTGTTTGTGGGACCTCTTCCATTCCATCCCGTCGATCGAGATCGAGGGAGCCAGCGTCCTCGACGAGTTCTATTGGCTCAACAAGGACGACCCGAACTATTCGTTGTGCCGCGCCACCATCAACCGCGGGCAGGATGCGCACACGGAGAACAAGTTCACCCTGAGTGACAAGGCGCAGAAGGACATCGCTCGTGTCTTCCTCGCGACGCGTGAGGAGATGGAGAACAAGCGCATCGACGAAGTCTTCAGCGACGAGTTCTTCGAGAGCAATTTCTGGCTGTACTGGACGACGATGTTCGCATTCGAACGGTGGCATTCGGCCCTCGAGATGAAGCTCTACATCCATCGGTTCATCCACCACATCGGCGGTCTGCCCGATTTCAGTGCGTTGAAATTCACCAAGTACAACCAGTACGAGTCGCTCGTGCTGCCGCTCTACACCTGGCTGCTCGACCAGGGCGTGACATTCCACTTCGACACCGAGGTCACCGACGTCGATTTCGAGATCAGCGGAGATCGTAAGCAGGCCACGAAGATCCACTGGACCGCTGGGAAGGACAGCACGGTGCCGGACAGCGCGGGCAAGGACGGTGTCACCGAGCTGGGTGAGAACGACCTGCTGCTCATGACCATCGGATCGCTGACCGAGAACTCCGACAACGGCGATCACGAAACGCCTGCGAAGCTCAACACCGGACCAGCGCCTGCCTGGGATCTGTGGCGGCGCATCGCGGTGAAAGACCCGTCTTTCGGCCACCCCGACGTCTTCGGCGGCAACATCGACAGGACCAAGTGGGAGTCGTGCACGGTGACCACGCTCGACTCGCGCATCCCGTCGTACATCCAGAAGATCACCAAGCGTGATCCGTTTTCGGGGCGTGTGGTGACCGGAGGCATCGTCACGGCCAAGGACTCCAACTGGCTGATGAGCTGGACGGTCAACAGGCAACCGCACTTCAAGCAGCAGCCGTCCGACCAGATCGTCGTGTGGGTGTATGCACTGCTCGTCGACACCCCCGGCAACTATGTGAAGAAGAGCATGTCGGAGTGCACGGGTGAGGAGATCACCCAGGAGTGGCTCTATCACCTCGGCGTGCCGGAAGAACAGATCCCCGAGATGGCTGCGACCGGCGCGAAGGCGGTTCCGGTGATGATGCCCTATGTGACGTCGTTCTTCATGCCGCGGCAGGCGGGTGATCGTCCCGACGTGGTACCGGAGGGATCGGTCAACTTCGCATTCATCGGTCAGTTCGCCGAGACGAGTCGTGACTGCATCTTCACCACCGAGTACTCGGTGCGTACGCCGATGGAGGCCGTCTACACCTTGCTCGGCATCGAGCGCGCGGTGCCAGAGGTGTTCAACTCGACCTACGACGTTCGCAGCATGGTGGCGGCGACGAGTCGTCTCCGTGACGGCAAGATCGCAGACCTCCCCGGCCCCAGCAAGATCCGCGAGGCCATTCTCGGCAAGCTCGAGGGCAACGAGATCGGCCAGCTCCTCGCCGAGTATGAGTTGATTCCCGCGGCCGGCTCGAAGCGGACCATCCGCAACGATGCGATCGACCTGAACGGGTCGATCGGTGATCACGCGCCGGCGCAGGCGCCCACGGGTGAGCATCCGGGGAGCAAGGAACTCGACTGAGCAGGTCGTCCGCCTCTGTTCGAGCGGCGGACGCGTCGGCGGTCGTAGTGTCGGGTCATGGCCCGAAACATTGCGACCGCCGACGCCGTCGATCACAGCGCACTCCTCGAGTTCCTCCGCCCGCGACACCGCATGTTGCTGGCCACCCAGCGACGTGACGGCTCACCTCAGCTTTCACCGGTGACCGGCGGGGTCGACGACGAGGGACGGATTGTCATCGCGACGTACCCCGGGCGGGCCAAGACGTCGAATGCCAGGCGGAACCCCGACGTCAGCGTGTGTGTCGTGTCCGATGAATGGAACGGGCCGTGGGTACAGGTCAACGGCACCGCCGAGGTGTTCGACATGCCTGAGGCGGAGGATGTCCTCGTCGACTACTTCCGCTCGATCTCGGGTGAGCACCCCGACTGGGAGGAGTACCGCGCCGCGATGCGGGTGCAGAAGAAGTCGCTCATCCGCATCACGCCGACGTCGTGGGGCCCGGTCGCCACCGGCGGCTTTCCCGCCGACATCGCAGCTGAACTCGACGACCGGGAGGGGAAGTAGGTCGGAAGTCGCAGGCCTTCTGTTCGGGCTTTCGACCGGTTACCGGCACAAAGCCCGAACAGATCATCGGTTCGACACCTTGCTCCGGCCGAACTCGGCGACCAGTGCAGCGTCGAAGACCGCGAGGTCGTCGGGCTTGCGGCTCGTGATGAGGGTGTTGGGGCCGTCGCGGTCGACGACCAACTCCTCGTCGACCCAGGTGGCGCCCGCGTTGCGGATGTCGGTCTGCAGGCTCGGCCACGACGTGAGCGTGCGACCGCGTACGACGTCGGCTTCGACGAGCGTCCACGGTGCGTGGCAGATCGCCGCGACGGGCTTGCCCGCGTCGAAGAAACCCTTCGCGAAGGCGACGGCCGAAGCGTCGGTACGCAAAAAATCGGGATTGGCAACGCCGCCGGGTAGCACTAGTGCGTCGAAGTCGGCTGCGCTGACCGAATCGGTTGTCGCGTCGACGCTGAACTTGTCGGCGGCGTCGAGGTGGTTGAATGCCTGCACTTCGCCGTCGCTGGTGGATACGAGTTTCGGTGTGCCGCCGGTTTCTTCGACGGCGCGCCACGGTTCGGTGAGCTCCACCTGCTCGATACCCTCCGGTGCGACCAGAAAGGCGACGGTGATTCCGTTGAGTTCGTCTGCCATGTGACACGATTCCTCTCGTTTGTCATCCCCTACTTCGACCGTACGCGTCGATATCGCTACGCCGATCCGCACGCGGATGCGCAGGACAGACGTACGGTGAAGGCATGGCACTGACGTCAGACGTTGCAGTGATAGGCGCCGGGATCATCGGACTCTCGACTGCATATCAGCTCGCCCAACAGGGATCGACCGTCACTGTGTACGAGACCGGAACACCGGGATTCGGCCAGTCGGCCGGGCAGTCACGGATCTTCCGGCACGCGCACGACGACCCGCGCCTCGTCGAACTCGCTGTGCGCGCTCGAGCGCACTGGCGCCGATGGGAAGACGAACTCGGCGCGCCGTTGGTGTCCGGCGACGGTGGTCTCGCTCTCGGGGACACAGCAGTGCGGAGATTGCCTGCGATGCAACAGTATTCGGAGATCGGGGCGCGCGAGATCGATTCGGACGAGTTGCATTCGCTACTGCCGCAGTTGGCCGACTACGACGGCCCCGCGGTGTTCGATCCCGCCGCGGGCTCCATCCACACACGCACGGCCATCGAACTGCTCAGTCAGAGTTTGGGCGATCGTGTTGTGCGCGAACAGGTTATCTCGCTCAGGAGTGTCGACGACAGCGTGCAGGTGCGGTGTCCTACACTGGTCGGCGATCACGGGGCGGCCGTCGTGTGTGCCGGTAGGGGCACGGCGGCGTTAGCCCGCTCGGTTGGCATCGAGATCCCGGTGCAACTCGGCGCACATGTGCGAGTGTCGTTCGCGGTGCGCGACTCCAGTATCGGTCGTCTGCCGACGTTGCAGGACGGTAGCGGGCAGTTCGGTTTCAGTGGAATTTACGCGGCCGCATACCCGGACCGTTCGGCTTATGGTCTGGGACTGTCGGATTCGGTCGATGCTGATTCTGACGGGACGATCGTCGACGGTGATACGCTCGCCCGCTTTGCCCACGACGCTCGCGCCTATGTGTCGCGCGCACTCCCAGGATTCGATTCGACGCCGACAGGCATCGTGCACTGTTGGGTCACCACGCTGCCGTGGGGCGACGACGGCGTCGGGATTTGGCAGAACGGACCGGTCCTGGCAGTCGCCGGACACAACCTGTTCAAGCACGCACCGACGATCGGCGAGACACTCGCGCTTGCCGTCGACGTGGGCTCGGTCCCCACTCCGTTCACCCCTGCCGACAAGCTGGGTGCGGCGCAGGGCTGACCGCGAAACGTCGGGGTGACGTGACGATATTCGCGGCTCACTTCCCCGGGTCCCTCGGGTGAGGTTACGAACGCTTCGGAATCGATGCCTCGCGCGACATCCATCCGCTGGAAGTGCACCTCCATTCCGGGCGTGACGTCAGCACGCCGCGACCGCTCAGATCACTGCATTGTGATCAGTAGGGAGGCGGGTTTTCTTCGTTCCACTTCTCTTCGGCGCGTGCGACTTTCGCGCGTCGTCGGGCGTGGATGGTGTCGATGGTTCGACGCGCGGGATGATCTGGTGGTTTGGCGGGGATGAGTTTGGGGAACAGATCGAGTCCGCCGAAGGCGTTGCCGACAAAGGTGTGCCCGGTGGGGGATACGAAGATCGCCGTTTGCAGGTCGAGTTGGTAGTCACGCCAGCGGCCGAACGTTTTGGTGCGGTGATGAAATCGGCACAGTGGTTTGAGGTTTGTGCGCACTGTCAACCCGCCGCTTGCCGGGTTGCGGTGGGAGAACGGGGTGCTGTGGTCGACGTCGGCCTGCCACACCGGGTTGGTGCAACCGGGGAACGTGCAGCACAGTTCACCCGAGCGGACCAGGGCGAGAAGCTTCTTGCTGGGCACGTAGCGCAGCGCCGAGCGGGCGGCCGCGGCGTGGTCGGGGTGCAGTGGATCGACGCTGCCGACGCCGGTGTCCAGGTAGTCGAATGCTGCGTCGACGGCCAACTCACGGACGGCGTCGGCGTCGATGACTCCGACACCATCGAGGTAGCCGGGCTGATCGTCCTGGCCGTCAAGGGTCGATTGATTTGCGACGACATGAATCATTGCGCGCGGACCCACCGGTGCTGGCATAGGCGTCGGGGTGGGTTCGGTGGTGTCGACGTCAGCGGCGTCGGGGCTGGTGCAGGTGTCGCATCGGCAGGCGAGGGTGGTGTCGCCGTTGGCGAATGCGGTCAGCGCATCGG